>NZ_JBDJLK010000129.1:0-10669 GCF_039673335.1 Pseudomonas sp. TWI929 | reverse complement strand
GCACTATCAGCAGCAACGCCGAAATCCTGGGGGCCGCTTTGCGGCCCGATCGCGACACAAGGCCGCTCCTACAGGGATTGGAAATGCAGTTACAGCACCACGCTAGGCAGCCACAGCGAGATGGCCGGAATGTAGGTCACCGCCATCAGCACCAGGAACAGCGCCAGGTAGAACGGCAGCAACGCCTTCACCGTCGATTCGATACTCACCTTGCCAATCGCCGAGCCGACGAACAACACCGCCCCCACTGGCGGGGTGATCAGCCCGATCCCCAGGTTCACCAGCATGATCATGCCGAAGTGCACCGGGTCCACGCCGATACCGGTAATCACCGGCAACAGGATCGGCGTAAGGATCAAAATCAGCGGCGCCATGTCCATCACAGTGCCCAGCAGCAACAGCATGAAGTTGATGCACATCAGGATCACATAGCGGTTGTCCGACAGGGTCAGGAACGCCGTGGTGATCTTCGACGGGATCTGCATCAGCGTCATCACGTAGCCAAAGCTGGCAGCAAAGCCGATCAGGATCATCACGATCGAGATGGTGCGCACCGTGCGGTGCATCAGCTTGGGCAGGTCGCGCCACTTGTAGTCGCGGTAGATGAACATGGTCACGAAGAACGACCACACCACCGCCACAGCCGCCGATTCGGTCGCGGTGAACACACCCGAGAGGATGCCGCCCAAAATGATGACCATGGCCATCAGGCCCCACAGCGCTTCACCGGCGATCTTCAGCGCCTGGCGCAGCGGGATCACTTCGCCCTTGGGGTAATTGCGCTTCTTGGCGAACAACAGGCACAGGCCCATCATCACCGCGCTCAGCAGCAGGCCGGGCATCACACCGGCCATGAACAGCGAGGCAATGGATACCGTGCCGCCGGCCGCCAGCGAGTACAGCACCGAATTGTGGCTGGGCGGGGTCAGCAATGCCTGCACCGAGCCACTGACAGTCACGGCGGTGGAGAACTCGCGTGGGTAGCCCTTGCGCTCCATCTCCGGGATCAGTACTGAGCCCACCGATGCGGTATCGGCCACCGACGAGCCGGAAATCGCGCCGAAGAAGGTCGAGGCCATGATGTTGACCAGCGACAGCCCGCCACGCACGAAGCCCACCAGCACCCCGGCAAACGCCACCAGCCGGCGTGACATGCCACCCTCGGCCATGATCGCCCCGGCCAGCACGAAGAACGGAATGGCCAGCAGCGAGAACTTGTTAACCCCACTGGCCACCTGGATCATCATCGCCTGCAACGGGATGTCGATCCACCAGGCGCCAATCAGTGCCGACAGCCCCAGGGCGTAGGCCACCGGCATGCCCAGCAGGATGAGTGCAATGAAACTGCCCAACAGAATGAACGCATCCATTTATGCCGCTCCTTCGTTTTCTTCCAGCTGGTCGAAGCGCACCACCTTGCGGTGGCTCTGGTCGCCCAGCAGGAGTTTTTCCAGCACAAAGACCAGGGTCAGCACGCCACCGACCGGGATCGGCGCATAGGTCATGCCCACCCGCACACCCGGCAAGGAGGCCAGAAACTGGTTCCAGGTGGTGATGCACAGCTTGCTGCCGTAGTAGGTCATGAACACGCACACCAGGATCATCAGCACCTGTACCAGCAGCGCCACCAGCTGGCGCTGCAGTGGCGGCAGGCGGTCGGTGATCATAGCCACCGCCATGTGCGCCCCGGCCCGGTAGCTGGCTGCGGCGCCGACAAAGGTGAACACCACCATCAGCAGGATGGCCACAGGCTCCGGCCAGCTGGCGCCGGTGCCGAGCACGTAGCGGGCGAAAATGCCCCAGGGGATGATCAGCGACATGGTCAGGATCGACAGGCCGGCGACCCAGATACAGGCGCGGTACAGCGTGTCGTTGGCACGCAGAATGGAGTTTTTCATCGGCATCACCAAAGCGGCAGGGCGGCGAGCGCCGCACTGCCGAGCTCGTTCGGGAAGGGTGCGGTTACTGGACGGCGTCGATACGCTTCATCAGGTCGGCGTACGGCGCGCCGTATTTTTCGCGGACCGAAGCGGTGGCGTCGTAGAACGGCTTCTTGTCGACGGTGATGAACTCGACACCAGCGGCCTTGAGCTTCTCTTCGCTGGCGGCGGACTTGGCGTCCCACAGCGCGCGTTCTTCCATCTGCGCTTCACGCGCTACATTCTTCACCAGCACCTGCTGCTCGGGGGTGAGCTTGTTCCAGGTGGTCTTGGACATCACCACAGGCTCCGGCAGGATCAGGTGACCGGTCAGGGTGTAGTACTTGGCGCTCTGGAAGTGGTTGTGCTCAAGCAACGTCGGCGGGTTGTTTTCGGCCCCATCGATCACGCCAGTCTGCAGGGCGCTGAAGATTTCCCCGGTGTCCATGGCGATGCCGTTGCCACCCATGGCGTTCATCATGTCGATGAACAGCGGGTTGCCCTGCACGCGAATCTTCATGCCCTTGAGGTCTTCCAGGCTGCGTACCGGCTTTTTGGTGTAGATGCTGCGCGAGCCACCGTCCATCCAGGCCAGGGCCACCAGGTTGAAGTCAGAGTTGGTGATCTTGTCGAGGATCTCCTGGCCGATTTCGCCGTCGATGATCTTGCGCATGTGCTCATGGTCGCGGAACACGAACGGCATATTGAACACGTTCACATCCGGCACTACCGGGCCGACTATCCCCAGGCTGACGCGGGTCATCTGCACGGCACCGATCTGCGCCTGTTCGATCACTTCCTTTTCCGAACCCAGCACGCCGCCGGCGAACATCTTGAAGGTGATGTCGCCATTGCTGGCCTGTTCCAGCTTTTTACCCATGTTCTGTTCGGCGACCACGGTCGGGTAGCCGGCCGGGTGGATTTCGGCGAACTTGATGTCCAGCGCCGAGGCGGGCATGGCCAGGCTGCAGGCGAAGGGGAGTACGGCAAGAAGCAGCTTGCGTTTGAACGTCATGATGAAACTCCGTGTTTTTTATTATCCGGTTTCGGGCGTGCAAGTGTGGCTGTGGCAGTGAGGCTCAGCCCCGGTAGGCAGGCTCCTCCAGGCCTTGGGTGCCAGGGTTGAGGGCAAAGACCCCGCCAGCCAGCGGCTGGTCGCTGAGGTCGATGCCCGCGGGGCGGATCGAGGTGACGTACAGGGTGTCGAGTTTGGCGCCGCCAAAGGCGCACATCGCCGGCTTTTTCACCGGCACGCTGAGCGAGCGGTCGAGGCGGCCGTCGGGGGTGAAGCGGTGGATCTGCCCGGCGTCATTGCCGCAGATCCAGTAACAGCCGTCCTGGTCGATGGCGGCGCCGTCGGGGCGGCCGGGGTAGCCGCGCATGTCGACGAACAGCCGCTGGTTGCGCGGCGTGCCGCTGTCGGTGTCGTAGTCGAAGGCCCAGACCTTCTGTACGTTGGGGTGCGAGTCGGACAGGTACATGCGCTTGCCGTCGGGGCTGAAGGCCAGGCCATTGGGCACGATCATGCCGTGCTGCTGCAGGTGCAGCTGGCCTTCGCCGTCATGCCGGTACAACGCGCCCACATGGGCGCCTTGTTGCATGTCCAGCAGCATGGTGCCGGCCCAGAAGCGGCCCTGGCGGTCGCAGCGGCCATCGTTGAAGCGCATGCCAGCCTGGGCGTGCTGCACGCTGCTGAGCAGGCGGCTATCCAGGCTGCCGTCGGCCTTGGCCTGGATCTGGAAGATGCCGCTTTCCATACCGGCCACCCAGCCGTCGCCACTGCGGGCGATACAGGCGAGCATCTCGTCGCCCTGCCAGACCTGGTGCGTGCCATCGGCCGCCTGCCAGCGGTGCAGTTGGCGTGCGGGAATATCCACCCAGTACAGGGCCTGTTCGCTAGGGTGCCACACGGGGCTTTCGCCGGTGCCGTTGCGGGCGTCGACGATCAGTTCGCAGTTCATGGCCGTGCCTCCTGGCGTGGGTCAGTTGAACGGGCCGGCCACGGCAAAGGCGCCGCCCTGATAGACCATGCTCGGGTCATCGGCGGCGGGCGCCGGCTGGGCTTCCACGGCCTCGCGGAAGGGTTCGGAGCAGTCCTTGGGTACATAGCCCAGGTGCTCGGCATGGCGGTTGTCCCACCACACGGTGCGGTTGTTGGAGGCGCCGTAGACGATGGTGTGGCCAACGTCGGGGGTGAACAGCCCGCGCTCGATCAGTTGCACCAGGTCGTCATAGCTCAGCCAGGTGCAGAGCATGCGCGGGTTCTGTGGTTGCGGGAACGACGAGCCGATGCGGATGCTGACGGTCTCGATGCCGTAGCGGTCGAAGTAGAAGCTGGCGACATCCTCGCCGTAGCACTTGGACAGCCCGTAGTAGCTGTCGGGGCGACGTGGGGAGTGGGCGTCGATGCGTTTATCCTGGCGGTAGAAACCGATGGTGTGGTTGGAGCTGGCGAAGATGATGCGCTTTACCCCGTGCTTGCGCGCCGCCTCGTAGACGTGGAACACGCCGCAGATGTTGGGGCCGAGGATGTCTTCGAAGGAATGTTCGGTGGACACGCCGCCGAAGTGGATGATGGCGTCGACGCCTTCGACCAGGGCATGCACCGCCGCTTTATCGGCCAGGTCGCAGGTGATGACCTCTTCATGCGGGCCAGCGGCAGGTGCCATAGGGCTGATGTCGGAAAGGCGCAGGACCTCGGCGTAGCCTTGCAGGCGTTCGCGAAGGACCTTGCCCAGGCCGCCTGCGGCTCCGGTGAGCAGCAGGCGATTGAGGGGAGTAGTGGTCATGGCCGGCTCTTGTTGTTAGTTGTTGTAGGTTGTCGTATGACTTCGGTGATTATTGGCGGTGGTCTGGTGGTTGTCAATGAGGCATGCACAGCCCTCTGTGGGTTACGCGTTCTGTTGTGGGAGCGGCCTTGTGTCGCGAAAGGGGCACGCAGCGCCCCTAAAACTCTAAAGCCTGCACCATTGCTGGGGCTGCTACGCAGCCCTTTCGCGACACAAGGCCGCCCCCACAGGGATCGCGTTCGCCCTTGGTTACAGCAGCGATAACGGATAGTTGAAAATCAACCGGTTCTCATCGAACTCGTTGTTGCTGTAATCCCGACGAATCGAAGAGTTACGCCACTTCACACTCAAGTCCTTGAACGCCCCGCTCTGGATCACATAGGCAAGCTCCGTCTCACGCACCCATTCCTTGCCATCGGTCACCACCCCGCTGTGTACGTCTTGCCCGCTGATATAGCGGTTCATCAAGGTCAGCCCCGGTACCCCGACGGTGACGAAGTTGAAGTCATGGCGCACCTGCCACGAGCGCTCGTTGGCATTGTCGAAGCTGGAGTTGTAGCTGTCGTTGGCCAGTGTCCCGCCGCTGGTGCCGTTGACCCGCATCCAGGTATCGCCATCGACCTTCTGCAGCCCGACCCAGAAGGTGTTGCCACCGTACTTGGCCGAGAACATCCCCGAGTAGGTCTTGTTGTCCAGCTCGCCGGCGCGTTTGGAGCCGTCGTCATCGCCATGGAAGTAGCCCAGGTTGGCGCCCAGGGTCCAGTCACCCACCGGCTGGCTGTGGCTCAGTTGCAGGTACTGCTGCTGGTACACGTCCTTCAACTCGGCATTCCACAGCCCGACCAACGTGCGGTCCTGGTTGAACTTGTACTCGCCGCCGACAAAGTTGAAGCGGTCCGACACCCCACCGCCGTAGCTCATGTCTTCCATGCTGGCGTCGTTGCGCGGGCTGTTGCCGCGGAACTGCCCGCCATACAAGGTCAGCCCGGCAATCTCGTTGGAAGTGACCTGCCCGCCACGGAACGTCTGTGGCAGCGAGCGCCCGTCGTCCGAACGCAGAATCGGCAGCACCGGCATCCACTCGCCGATCTTCAGCTCGGTTTTGGAAATCCGCGCCTTGCCCGCCACCGCCAGGCGCCCATAGTCATCCGCCGGCTTGCCATCGTCATGACGCGGCAGCAATGCCGTGCCATAGGTACCGCCACCGCCATCGAGCTTGACCGACCACAGCCCCAGCACATCCACGCCGAAGCCCACCGGCCCCTCGGTGAACCCCGAGCGGGCATCGAGGATGAAGCTTTGCGTCCATTCCTCGGCCTTGCTCTGCGGGTTGCTCGGGTTGGTGAAGTTGCGGTTGATGTAGAAGTTGCGCAGGCCGAGGGTGGCCTTGCTGTCCTCGACAAAACCCGCCGCCAGGCTGGTGCCCGGCAGGCCGGCGATAACCCCGGCGCCAAGCAGGGCGAAGGGCAGGGTGTGGCAGATTTTCATTATTGTTGTGCTCCCGAAGGGTATGGCAGCCCGTCCACCGGGCACGCACAAGCGGCCTGCGGCAGGGGCGGGTAGGTAACGGGCCGGTCAGGGCCTGGGGTAAGAACGCAGTATCCGGGCGCTAGGTACTCGAGGGGGTACGCCAGCATGCCGTTGGAAGAGGGGTATGCAACAGACGTGGGTGCAGCGGGATGGGTGTCGACATGGGTTCGTCCACTGATTGTTGTTTTTGTTATGTGTTGTCGTACAACTGTGGGCGATTATTAGCAAGGGAGAGAGGGGCTGTCAACGCATAATGGCCTAATGATTACAGGTTACATACCTGTAAATTAACGCGTAGCGGCTCTATCGCGCACTCTATAAAGAGATACGATGACGACTGCTTTGCAGGCAGACCAGATACATGATTTACAAATCAAGCCGACCCGGCAGTGGACCCCACCGCTCCCTTGCGCTATCTTCAAATCAGGCCTCGCCCTCGACCACGTAGACTGGCATGTCCAGTCCCGGCATCCTCGTTGGTGCCGTACCCCCCTTGTCGGCGTGGGCGAGGCCCCTTTATTTACGGAGTGCCTGACTGGATGAGATCGAGCGCTCCCTGGCCCCACGGGGTGTCCACGCAAGGTGGGCCGAGGCGATAAGCCGAAGCAGTTTCCGGACCTGTTTTACCAACATCGATCAAAGCGCCCATGGCGCTTTTTTCGTTTCAGGCCCTGGCGGATGCTTGCCGGTACTGCCACACAACCCCCCATGCCACACGATCCCATGTGGGAGCGGCCTTGCGTCGCGAAAGGGCCGCACAGCGGCCCCGGCAATGGCACAGGCGGTAGAAATTTGCGGCCGCTACGACAGCCTTTAACGACCGATCCTGCGCCCCGGCGAGGCCGCCCTCACAGCGACTCACGCCAACTGCTCAAAAGAAATTGAAACATCGATCACTTTCGAAAGGCAGAACTACCCGTGCAAAATCCACCCGCGTGATGAAATAACAAACGCCTTCACCCGAGTGCTGACACATGGCTTCCATCAACATCCGCATTGTTGACGATCTCATGGCCCGTGCCTACAAAGAGCTAGAGCGCCTCGGCGTAACCCCCTCCGAACTCATGCACCATGCCCTGCAATATGTAGCAGAGCAGGGCAAGCTGCCCTTTGAGCTAGCCCAGATAGCCGAGGAGGATGAAGACCTTATCGCGACTGTAAAAGAGCGGCTCACTTCCCCGCAGCGCATGAAAATGACGCTGGATGACCTATAACCTCGACTCCTGTGAGAGCGAGCGTGCGCGCGAAGAATCCGACTCGGTGTATAGGCCAGCAATGCCGGTGTTCGCGGGTAACCCCTGATGCCAGTCAGTCATATAAATTGGGGCCGCTTTGCGGCCCATCGCTGGCAAGCCAGCCCTTACAGATACTGCACATGGCTTGAGGCCGATGCGGTCGAGGTGGGAGCCTTGCCGGCGATGAGCTGCAAAGCAGCCCTGGCTACCTGTTCTTGCAGGCTAACTCAGACACTCCAGCAGGCTCAGATCCCCTGTGGGAGATTCTATGGTTTCTGGCAATGGCATCAGGGTTGTCAGATGCTCGCCACGGCATCTTCAGCGCCTGTGAGATCGAGCGCCGCCCGCGCGGCGCATCGCGAGCAAGCTCGCTCCTACATTTGTTCCGGGCCAATCAAACCCGTGGGATTTGTGCGCGAACGCTTTGGCGCATTGCTCGATATCGCGTCGTACGAACAAGGCGGTCGCGCGCGCTGGTACAGGCGTAACTGGCCCGAAACAAATGTAGGAGCGAGCTTGCTCGCGATGCGCCGCGCGGGCGGCGCTCGGTCTCACAGGCGCTGCATACCTTGTGGCCAACACCTGTCAGCCCTGATGCGATCCCTGCGGGTTCACCCGCGAAGAGGCCAGCACAGACAAAATCCACCCGCTAAACCCCATGCATCCGCAACGCCCGCTGCGCACACTCCCGCCAACTCAACCTGCGCTTCTCCACCGGCTCCTGCTGGTCCACCTCCCCAGCCAGCACCACCGGCATATCCCGCATCTTCACCCACGGCTCACTCTGCCAATACAACAACGTCGCCGTCCGCCCCCCAGGCCAGCACATCTGCCCCAGCCGCGGCGCATCCTCAACCCCGTCTGCCTGCCCATCACGCAGTACCGCCACCACCTCATGCGTCAGCCACCAGCGCAAATAGCGGTTCTCCGGTACATGGTGATGCGCCAACAAGGTATAGGCCCCGGACTCGCTGACCATGGTGGTTTCCTGGTACTTGCCATAGCGCAGCAGCGGCACCGTGCGGTACTGGTCCGGGTCGAGCTTGCGCATGCAGTGTTCGTCGAAGAAGTGGCCGCTCAGCCGGCCGAGTTCGTGGGCGCAGAACCAGGCTTGGGATTCGAGCCAGAGCGTGTGAAGAGGGCGGTTGTGGCGGGTGAAGAGGGTCGGTGTATTGAGACTGTCCATGTTTGGCCATCCTGATGTTGGAGAGCCGTTGCTAACGGGAACGGGGTTCCGCTGCGTGAGCGTTCTTAAGCGCCATGAAACGTTATCGCGACGCCTTCAAAGTGACAATCGCGAAGCTTGTAGGATGCTTCCTGTTCTGCCATTCCCGCGCCAATAAAAAAGGCTGCCATTCGGCAGCCTTCTCGATGCTCAGCCCGGACAATCAGTCCCAGCTCAGTGCACCACCAGTCTGATACTCAATCACACGCGTCTCAAAGAAGTTCTTCTCTTTCTTCAAGTCCATGATCTCGCTCATCCATGGGAACGGGTTGGTAGTCCCTGGGTACTCTTCCTTCAAACCAATCTGGGTCAGGCGACGGTTGGCGATGAACTTGAGGTAGTCCTCCATCATCGCTGCGTTCATGCCCAGCACGCCGCGTGGCATGGTGTCACGGGCGTATTCGATCTCCAGCTGGGTCCCTTGCAGGATCATCTGGGTCGCTTCTTCCTTCATCGCCGCGTCCCACAGGTGCGGGTTCTCGATCTTGATCTGGTTGATCACGTCGATACCGAAGTTCAGGTGCATCGACTCGTCACGCAGGATGTACTGGAACTGCTCGGCCACGCCGGTCATCTTGTTGCGGCGGCCCATCGACAGGATCTGGGTGAA
This sequence comes from Pseudomonas sp. TWI929, assembly GCF_039673335.1. Classification (NCBI taxonomy): domain Bacteria; kingdom Pseudomonadati; phylum Pseudomonadota; class Gammaproteobacteria; order Pseudomonadales; family Pseudomonadaceae; genus Pseudomonas; species Pseudomonas sp. TWI929. The sequence goes on along the minus strand of NZ_JBDJLK010000129.1, from coordinate 1,361 downwards.
GCCGCAGTAGAAGAAGATGCCTTCCAGTACGCAGTAGTAGGCGATCAGGTTGCGCAGCAGCTCTTTGTCGGTTTCGACGGTACCGGTGTTGAATTCCGGGTCGGAGATGGCGCGGGTGTACTTCAGGCCCCAGGCTGCCTTCTTAGCCACCGACGGGATCTCGTGGTACATGTTGAAGATCTCGCCTTCATCCATGCCCAGCGACTCGATGCAGTACTGGTAGGCGTGGGTGTGGATCGCCTCTTCGAAGGCCTGGCGCAGGATGTACTGGCGGCACTCCGGGTTGGTGATCAGGCGGTACACGGCCAGGGCCAGGTTGTTGGCAACCAGCGAGTCGGCGGTGGAGAAGAAGCCGAGGTTGCGCATGACGATGCGGCGCTCGTCTTCGGTCAGGCCGTCCATGCTCTTCCACAGGGCGATGTCGGCGGTCATGTTGACCTCTTGCGGCATCCAGTGGTTGGCGCAGCCGTCCAGGTACTTCTGCCAGGCCCAGTCGTACTTGAACGGTACCAGCTGGTTGAGGTCGGCGCGGCAGTTGATCATGCGCTTTTCGTCAACGGCGACGCGGGCCGAGGAGCCTTCCAGCTCGGCCAGGCCTTCGGCAACGTCGAGGGCGTCGAGGGCAGCCTTGGCACGCTTGACGGCTTCGGAGTCAGAAGCGGTGGCCGCACGGGCTTCCAGGGCGGCGGCACCACCGGCGCTGTCGAGCTTGTCGAGGGTGGCGGCGGCAGCGGCCTGCGCAGGGGTGTTGCCTTTGGCGGCTACTTCGCCGTCTTCTTTGTCGAATTCGTCCCAGCTCAGCATGGTTTGGCTCCTGCTTGAGGGTCGCCCTGGGGCAACCGGTTGGATTTTAAGAATGTGATGCCTGACGCAAGGCCGTTACGGCGAATGGACAGCTCGAGAGGCTGACTCTCGTTTACATCTGAATGTGTTCTGGCTTGTACCTGGCCAGGCCTCGCTGAGGGGCCAGGACAATAGAATGGTGCTCTTTTCAGAGGGGGCGAAGTATATAGGATTTCGCCTTGGATCGGGGCGCGTCTCTTGCGGGCGAGGGTAACTTTTTCGACCGGAATTGCGTGCGTCCGTTCACCGGGTTTGTGTCGTTTGCTATGGGGAGGGAGTGTAGCGGCAAAAAGCGGATGGCACTACATGTTGTGGCTTTTTATTTTCAAAACACATCATGTTGGGTTGGCGCGATTTTTGTGGGAGCGGCCTTGTGTCGCGATGGGGGGCGAAGCGCCCCCAGAATTGCAGCTTCGCAGCATGAGTCGCCGGGGCCGCTTCGCGGCCCCCAAACGCCCCACAACCCCGCCCCCCAACAACCACTTATATGCGTGGGGTATTGAAAGGTTTGACGATAT
>NZ_JBDJLK010000128.1:0-10773 GCF_039673335.1 Pseudomonas sp. TWI929 | reverse complement strand
CCCACAGGGATACCACAGGTTTCGAGACCTGTGCGGTCCCTGTGGGAGCTGGCTTGCCGGCGATAGGGCCCGAATGGCTTCTATAGTGCCCGAGGTTGAAGCCGCTGTCAGGCCACCGGTCCACGCGGGTAGCGCTTCAACCGCTCAGCCAGCTCGCGCCCGGGGATCGGCCGGTCGAACAGGTAGCCCTGGCCCACGTCACAGCGGTGCCGGCGCAGGAACGCCAGCTGCTCCGGGGTCTCGATACCCTCGGCCACCACCTTCAGCTTCAGGTTGTGGGCCATGGCCACCACCGCCGAGGTGATTTCCATGTCGTCCTGGTTATCCGGGATTTCGTTGATGAAGCTGCGGTCGATCTTGAGGATGTCGATCGGAAACTTCTTCAGGTAGCTCAGCGACGAATAACCGGTACCGAAGTCGTCCATGGCCAGGGTCAGGCCCAGGGCCTTCAGCTCGTCCAGCTGGCGGTGGGTGTCTTCACTGGCTTCCAGCAGCAGGCCTTCGGTCAGCTCCAGCTCCAGCAGGTGCGGGGGCAGGGCTTCTTCCTTGAGGATGCTGCTGATCGACGCCACCAGGTCCGGGTCGGAGAACTGCTTGGGCGACAGGTTGATGGCCACGTGCAGGTTGCCCATGCCAGCCTCGCGCAGTTGCTGGCTCATGCGGCACGACTGGCGCACCACCCATTTGCCGATGGGGATGATCAGGCCGGTTTCTTCCGCCACGCTGATGAACTGGTCGGGGCGGATCATGCCGCGCTCGGGGTGGTTCCAGCGCAGCAGCGCCTCCAGCCCCAGCAGGCGGCCGCTGCGCAGGCACAGCTTGGGCTGGTAGAACACCTCCAGCTCGTTCTGGGTCAGGGCGCGGCGCAGGTTGTTCTCGACGAACAGTTTGTAGCTGGCCTCGGCATTGAGCACTTCGGTAAACACCTGCACCTGGTGCTTGCCGTTGGCCTTGGCCTTGTGCAGCGCCAAGCCGGCGTTTTTCATCAGGCTGGCCGGGTCGGCGCCATGCAGTGGCGCGTAGGCCAGGCCCACCGAGGCGGTGACGTTGATCAGCTGGTTGTCGACGAACATCGGCTTGTCGAGGGTGCGCAGCAACTGCTGGGCAATGCTTTGGCCATCTTCCAGGCTGGTATCGTCAAGCAGCACGGCGAACTCGTTACTGGCAAAACGGGCCAGGATGCCGCCGGTGTGCAGGCTGTTGCGCAGGCGCCGGGCCAGGCTGATCAGCAGTTTGTCGCCGGTCTGGTGGCCGAGGCTGTCGTTGATGCGCTTGAAATTGTCGATGTCTACCAGCAGCAGGCACATCGAGCTTTCGCCGTCGCGGGCAAAGCGTTCGTCGAGGCTGCGGATGAACGCCGGGCGGTTACCCAGGTTGGTCAGGTTGTCGGTGTAGGCCAGGCGCTCGATGCGTTGCTGGGCCAGCTTGGTCTGGGTGACGTCTTCGTAAATGCCGATGTAGTGGGTCAGCTCACGGTTGTCGCCGTACACCTTGGAAATCGACAGCTGGCCCCAGTACGGCTCGAGGTTCTTGCGCCGGCTCTTGAACTCGCCCTGCCAGCTGTTACCCATGGCTAGGCTCGACGGCGAGTCGAACAGCAGCTCGCTGAGGTTCTCCAGCGCCGGCAGCTCACCGAGGTGGCGGCCCTGTACTTCCTCGGTGCTGTACTGGGTGATGGCGGTGAAGCTGGGGTTGACGTACTCCACCCGGCCATCGCGGTTAACCAGCAGGAAGGCGCTGGCGCTTTGCTCGACTGCACGCTGGAACAGGTGCAGGGCATTGGCTGCGGCGCGCCGGTTGTGGTTGGTGATGACCTGGGCGAACTGGTCGGCCAGCTCGCCAGCAAAGGCTATCTCGTCCGACTGCCAGGCCCGTGGCTGGCCGGTCTGCTCCAGGCATAGCACCCCGATCACCTGGCCATCGACGCGGATACTGGCGTCGAGCATGGCTTTGTTTTCCGGGCGCAGGCTCTGTGTCAGGGCGCGTGTGCGCGGGTCATGGCCGGCGTTGTGGGCATCGATGGCGCGGCTGGCGTGCAGGGCGTCGAGGTAGTCGGGGAAGCGGCTGGCATCGATGGCTTCGGGCTGGCGGTGCTCCTGTGCCTCGCGGTACCAGGCGATGATCGGCTCCAGGCGCTGGTCATCCAGGTGCCAGATGCTGGCGCTGTCGACCTTGTAGATTTCGCAGGCGCTCTGGGTAATCAGCTGGGCGGCTTCGAGCAGTGAGTTGCCGGCGCTGTAGCGCTGGCGGGCCAGGCGCAGGATCAGGTCCTGCTGGCCGCGTACACGCTCCAGGTGCTCAAGTTGCTCCTGCTGGGCGCGCTGGTTCAGTTGCAGGGCCAGTTGCAGGCGGTTGTTGCGCGACTCAAGGTCGCTGGCGTCGCCCTCGGCGCAATCTTCGGCCTGGCCGTCGAGTACGCTCAGGTAACCGCGCAGCAGCTGGCGGTTGTGCTGCTTGAAGGCTTCACCCGACTCCAGCAGGCGCAGCGACGCGCCTGGCGCGTGCAGGGTGTAGCGCACGCGGTAGTAGCCGCGCTGGGCCAGTTGCAGCTGGATCTCGTCATGCAGCCGGTAGCGCGCCTCGGGTTCCATCAGGCTGGCGTAGGGCGCGTCTACCAGGGCGCACAGGTCGCCAGCTTGCAGGCCGAACTGGCGCTCGCAGGCCGGGTCGAGGTAAAGCATGGCCCAAGTGGCTTCGTTGAGCCTTTCGAAACGCAGCATGCCGAGCCGCGAGGGCACGGGTAACTGCGTGACGACCTCGGCCGCCACACGGCTGGCGGCATCGGGTTGGCTTTTCATCGAAGACTCGCTTGAAGAGAGAACGCGGCCTTGGGGCGGCGGCGGGTTCGGCAAGGTTGCATCATGTCCCGAGGGCTGGCAAGCAGCCATGCGTGATGCTGTGGAGGGGTTATCGGCGGTTTGGCCGGAATCTGTAGTTTGGCTGGAGATTTCGGGGCCGTTTTGCGGCTCCAATGTGCCTTATGCCAGGCAAAAAAAAGCCCCGCCAAATGACGGGGTTGAGGTACGAGCGTGGCAGCTCGAAAAGGGTACTGCCCCTCGCAGGGAGGGGCAGTGTGCTGCCTTACAGCAGCATGGTGCGGATATCGCCCAGCACGTCGCCCAGGCGCTTGGTGAAGCGCGCGGCGGCAGCGCCGTTGATCACACGGTGATCGTAGGACAGCGACAGCGGCAGCATCAGCTTCGGCTGGAAGGCCTTGCCATCCCAGACTGGCTGCATGGTCGCCTTGGAGACGCCCAGGATAGCCACTTCCGGCGCGTTGACGATCGGCGTGAAGCCGGTGCCGCCAATGTGGCCGAGGCTGGAGATGGTGAAGCAAGCACCTTGCATGTCGTCGGCCGACAGCTTTTTGGTGCGCGCCTTCTCGGCCAGTGCAGCGGCTTCGGCAGCCAGTTGCAGCAGGCTCTTCTGGTCGACGTTCTTGATCACAGGGACCAACAGGCCGTCCGGGGTGTCCACGGCGAAGCCGATGTGCACGTACTTCTTGCGGATGATGGCCTTGCCGCTTGGCGCCAGCGAGCTGTTGAAGTCCGGCAGTTCCTTGAGCAGGAAGGCGCAGGCCTTGAGCAGCAGTGGCAGCACGGTCAGCTTCACGCCAGCCTTCTCGGCCACGGCCTTCTGCGCAACGCGGAAGGCTTCCAGCTCGGTGATGTCGGCGGAGTCGAACTGGGTCACGTGCGGTACGTTCAGCCAGCTGCGGTGCAGGTTGGCGGCACCGACCTGCATCAGGCGGGTCAGGGCCACTTCTTCCACTTCACCGAACTTGCTGAAGTCCACGGCCGGGATCGGCGGGATGCCGGCACCGCCGGTCGCGCCAGCGGCTGCCGGAGCTTCCTTGGCCTTCTGCATCATCGCCTTGACGTAAACCTGCACGTCTTCTTTCAGGATGCGGCCGTGCGGACCGGTGGCGGCAACTGCGCCCAGGTCGACACCGAATTCACGGGCCAGCTGGCGTACTGCCGGGCCGGCGTGAACCTTGGCGTTGCTGCCGGCGGCCGGTGCAGTAGCGACCGGAGCCGGAGCTGTGGCCGGAGCGGCAGCTGGTGCGGCAGCAGCAGGCGCGGCAGCTGGGGCAGGTGCAGCGGCGGCTGGAGCCGGGGCAGCAGCAGGCGCTGCGCCTGCAACCTTGAGCTTGAAGATCAGGTCGCCAGTGCCGACTTCGTCTTCCAGCTTGCACAGGACTTCTTCGACCACGCCGGCAGCCGGCGACGGGATTTCCATGGAGGCCTTGTCGGACTCCAGGGTAATCAGCGACTGGTCAGCTTCGACGGTGTCGCCGACCTTGACCAGCACTTCGATGATCTTGGCCTTGCCCGACGAGCCGATATCCGGCACGTGGATGTCCTGCACGCTGGCGGCAGCCGGGGCTGCTGACGGAGCAGGGGCGGCTGCAGCGGCCGGGGCCGGCGCAGCAGCTGGAGCCGGTGCAGCGGCCGGAGCCTCAGGGGCCGCAGCAGCGGCGCCCTCGGCTTCCAGGACCAGCAGCTCGTCGCCTTCTTTCAGGCGGTCGCCCAGCTTGACCTTAAGTTCCTTGATGATGCCGGCCTTGGGGGCCGGGATCTCCATGGAGGCCTTGTCGGACTCCAGGGTCAGCAGGCTCTGGTCAGCCTCGATACGGTCACCGACCTTGACGAACAGCTCGATGATTTCACCTTCACCGCTGCCGATGTCAGGTACGCGAATGAGTTCGCTCACTTAAAAATACTCCTCAGCAGTCCAGTGGGTTGCGCTTGTCCGGGTCGATACCGAACTTGACGATAGCGTCTGCAACAACCTTTGGTTCGATCTCGCCACGGTCAGCCAGGGCTTCCAGGGCAGCCAGCACCACGAAGTGGCGGTCGACTTCGAAGAAGTGACGCAGCTTCTTGCGGCTGTCGCTGCGACCGTAACCGTCGGTACCCAGGACCTTGAACTCTTTGCTCGGTACCCACTGGCGAATCTGCTCGGCGAACAGCTTCATGTAGTCGGTAGAGGCGATGACCGGGCCTTTGCGGCCAGCCAGGCACTCTTCGACGTAAGTCTGCTGTGGCTTCTGGCCAGGCTTCAGGCGGTTGGCGCGTTCTACGGCCAGGCCGTCGCGGCGCAGTTCGTTGAAGCTGGTGACGCTCCACACGTCGGCACCGACGTTGAACTCTTCACGCAGGATCTTCGCGGCTTCGCGGACTTCGCGCAGGATGGTGCCGGAGCCCATCAGCTGTACGTGGTGCGCGGCTTCGCGGGTGTCTTCTTCCAGCAGGTACATACCCTTGATGATGCCTTCCTCGACACCGGCCGGCATGGCTGGCTGCTGGTAGGATTCGTTCATCACGGTGATGTAGTAGAAGATGTCCTGTTGCTCTTCGGTCATCTTCTTCATGCCGTCCTGGATGATCACCGCCAGCTCGTAGCCGTAGGTTGGATCGTAGGTGCGGCAGTTCGGGATGGTGCCCGCCATCATGTGGCTGTGACCGTCTTCGTGCTGCAGGCCTTCACCGTTGAGGGTGGTACGGCCGGCGGTACCGCCGATCAGGAAGCCACGGGTGCGGCTGTCGCCAGCGGCCCAGGCCAGGTCGCCAATGCGCTGGAAGCCGAACATCGAGTAGAAGATGTAGAACGGCAGCATCGGCTGGTTGTGGCAGCTGTACGAGGTACCGGCAGCGATGAACGACGACATGGCGCCGGCTTCGTTGATGCCTTCCTCGAGGATCTGTCCCTTCTTGTCTTCGCGGTAGAACATCACCTGGTCTTTATCGACTGGCTCGTAGAGCTGGCCGACCGACGAGTAGATGCCCAGCTGGCGGAACATGCCTTCCATACCGAAGGTACGGGCTTCGTCCGGGATGATCGGGACGATGCGCTGGCCGATTTCCTTGTCCTTGACCAGCTGCGCCAGAATACGCACGAAAGCCATGGTGGTGGAGATTTCGCGGTCGCCCGAGCCGTCCAGGATCGCTTTCAGCGTTTCCAGTGGCGGAGTCGGGATGCTGAAGCTCTTGGCGCGGCGCTGTGGCACGAAACCGCCCAGAGCGTTGCGGCGCTCGGCCAGGTACTTGGCTTCGGCAGAACCTTCTTCCGGCTTGAAGAACGGCAGGTTCTCCAGGTCGGCATCCTTGACCGGGATGTCGAAGCGGTCACGGAAGTGACGCAGGCTGTCGACGTCGACCTTCTTGGTGTTGTGCGCGGTGTTCTTGGCTTCGCCGGCACCGGTACCGTAACCCTTGATGGTCTTGGCCAGGATGACGGTAGGCTGGTCTTTGTGGTTGACCGCCTGGTGGTACGCCGCGTAGACCTTGTACGGGTCGTGGCCGCCACGGTTGAGCTTCCAGATCTCTTCGTCGGACAGGTCTTCGACCATGGCCTTGAGCTCTGGGGTGTTGAAGAAGTTTTCACGAACGTACGCGCCGTCTTTGGCTTTGTAGTTCTGGTATTCGCCGTCGATGACTTCGTCCATGCGGCGCTGCAGGGCACCGTTGGTGTCCTTGGCGAACAGTGGGTCCCAGAAGCGGCCCCAGACAACCTTGTTGACGTTCCAGCCACCACCACGGAACACGCCTTCGAGTTCCTGGATGATCTTGCCGTTACCGCGAACCGGGCCGTCGAGGCGCTGCAGGTTGCAGTTGATGACGAAGATCAGGTTGTCCAGCTTCTCGCGGCCGGCCAGGGCGATTGCGCCCAGGGATTCCGGCTCGTCGCACTCGCCGTCGCCCATGAAGCACCAGACTTTCTGCTTGCCGGCCGGGATGTAGCCGCGGGCTTCCAGGTACTTCATGAAGCGTGCCTGGTAGATGGCCTGGATCGGGCCCAGACCCATCGATACGGTCGGGAACTGCCAGAAGTCAGGCATCAGCCATGGGTGCGGGTACGAAGACAGGCCGTTGCCGTCCACTTCCTGACGGAAGTTGTTCATCTGGTCTTCGTTGATGCGGCCTTCCATGAAGGCACGGGCGTAGACGCCTGGCGAAGCGTGGCCCTGGAAGAAGATCAGGTCGCCGCCGTGTTCTTCGGTCGGGGCCTGGAAGAAGTAGTTGAAGCCGATGTCGTACAGGGTGGCACTGGAGGCGAAGCTGGAGATGTGTCCGCCCAGGTCCGAGTCTTTCAGGTTGGTGCGCATGACCATGGCCAAGGCGTTCCAACGCACCATCGAGCGAATGCGGCGTTCCATGAACAGGTCGCCAGGCATGCGTGCTTCGTGGGTGACAGGGATGGTGTTGCGGTATGGCGTGGTGATCGCATACGGCAGCTGGGAGCCACTACGGGTGGCCAGCTCGCCCATACGGGTCATCAGGTAATGAGCGCGGTCTTCGCCTTCTTTGTCGAGGACCGACTCCAGGGCATCCAGCCATTCCTGGGTTTCGATTGGATCGAGGTCTTGCATGGCTTGCTCCAGGGCGGAAAGGCAACCAGAATCGATTGCCTGAGATTGCGACTGGCCTTATGGGCAGACGTCGTGAATTCTTGGATTACCGGGGTGTCTTCCGGCGCGTTGTAGTTTTACTACATTTGCTTTCGCATTTCATGCTTTTACACGACACGAGTAGTAGTAAAACTACATTTGTGCGACGTTTGGTCGCACCTTGGCTTGTGAGGAAAAACGTTCATGTTGGTTGGCATTGTGTCGCGAACGGGTGGTTCTTGATGTTTATTGCCAATTTTTCGTTTTTTTCAGCTATTTCCAACTTTTGTACGACAGTCCAACCGTGGTCCAGCTTCCCCTTGGCCGCTTTTTCCCCTCTATTTCACGCCGATCAAGGATAGACCATGCGCCTACCTTTGCCGTCCGATCTGCCTGCCACCTTGCAGCCGCTGGTCACTCGCAACCAGCAGTTCATCAGCGATGCCGTGGCCGGCCACCCCGAACTCGACCTGAACAGTTGGAGCCCGGCCCAGCGGCAGCAGTTCGATCAGGTTGCTGCCGCCAGCGACTTCGTACTCAGCCTGGCCCAGCGCGAGCCGGCCATGCTGTTCGCCCTGCTGGCCAGTGGCGAGCTGGAGCGGCGTTACGCCCCGGGTGAACTGCGCGGGCAAATTGCCGCGGCGGCCCAGGCGGCACAGGGCGAAGACGAGCTGGCGCGCAACCTGCGCCGCGAGCGTAACCGCCAGCAGCTGCGCATTATCTGGCGCGACATCACCCGCCAGGCCGAGCTGGGTGAAACCTGCCGAGACCTGTCCGACCTTGCCGATGCCGCCATCGATGAAGCCTACCAATGGCTGTACCCGCGCCATTGCCAGCAGTTCGGCACGCCCATTGGCAACCGCAGCGGCCAGCCGCAGCACATGGTGGTGCTGGGCATGGGCAAGCTGGGTGCGGTGGAGCTGAACCTGTCGTCGGACATCGACCTGATCTTCGGCTTCCCCGAAGGCGGTGAAACCGAAGGTGTGAAGCGTTCGCTGGACAACCAGGAATTCTTCACCCGCCTGGGCCAACGGCTGATCAAGGCGCTGGACCCGGTAACCGTCGACGGCTTTGTGTTCCGCGTCGACATGCGCCTGCGCCCCTATGGCTCGGCCGGCTCGTTGGTACTCAGCTTCAATGCGCTGGAGCAGTACTACCAGGACCAGGGCCGCGACTGGGAACGCTACGCGATGATCAAGGCGCGGGTGGTTGCTGGTGACCAGGCGGCCGGCGCGCAGCTGCAAGAGATGCTGCGCCCGTTCGTCTACCGCCGTTACCTGGACTTTTCCGCGATCGAAGCGCTGCGCACCATGAAGCAGCTGATCCAGCAGGAGGTGCGGCGCAAGGGCATGGCCGACAACATCAAGCTGGGTGCCGGTGGCATCCGCGAGGTGGAGTTCATCGCCCAGGCCTTCCAGTTGATTCACGGCGGGCGCGACCTCAGCCTGCAGCAGCGGCCGTTGCTCAAGGTGCTGGCCACCCTGGAGGGCCAGGGTTACCTGCCGCCAGCGGTAGTTGCCGAGCTGCGCGAGGGATATGAGTTCCTGCGCTACACCGAACATGCCATCCAGGCCATCGCCGACCGCCAGACGCAAATGCTGCCGGAAGGCGAGACCGATCAGGCGCGGGTAGCCTACATCCTCGGTTTTGCCGACTGGCAGAGCTTCCATGACCAACTGATGTACTGGCGTGGCCGTATCGACTGGCACTTCCGCCAGGTGATCGCCGACCCGGATGAAGAAGACGGCGAAGGCGAACTGGTGGTGGGTGGCGAATGGTCGCCGCTGTGGGAGCAGGCGCAGGACGAAGAAGCCGCTGGCCGCCAGCTGCAGGAGGCCGGTTTCAAGCAACCCGCCGAAGCCTTGCGGCGCCTCGCCGGGCTGCGCTCCAGCCCGCAGTTGCGCTCGATGCAGCGCATTGGCCGTGAGCGCCTGGATGCCTTTATCCCGCGGCTGCTGGCCCAGGCGGTGGAGCATGCCAACCCCGACCTGGTGCTTGAGCGCGTGCTGCCACTGGTCGAGGCCGTGGCGCGGCGCTCTGCCTATCTGGTACTGCTCACCGAAAACCCTGGCGCCTTGCGCCGCCTGTTGACCCTGTGCGCCGCCAGCCCGTGGATTGCCGAGCAGATCGCCCTCTACCCGCTGCTGCTCGACGAACTGCTCAACGAAGGCCGCCTGTTCAGCCCGCCACTGGCACCAGAGCTGGCCAGTGAGCTGCGTGAGCGCCTTACGCGCATCCCCGAGGATGACCTGGAACAGCAGATGGAGGCGCTGCGCCACTTCAAGCTGGCCCACAGCCTGCGCGTGGCTGCCTCGGAAATCAGCGGCAACCTGCCATTGATGAAAGTCAGTGACTACTTGACCTGGCTGGGTGAAGCGATTCTCGACCAGGTGCTGGCCCTGGCTTGGCGCCAGACCGTGGCCCGCCACGGCCAGCCCAAGCGCAGCGACGGCAGCCTGTGCGACCCAGGCTTCATCATCATTGGTTATGGCAAGGTTGGCGGCCTGGAGCTGGGCCACGGCTCGGACCTGGACCTGGTGTTCATTCATGACGGCGACCCGCAGGCCGAGACCGACGGCGCCAAGCCTATCGACAGCGCGCAGTTCTTCACCCGCCTGGGCCAGCGCATCATTCACCTGCTGACCACCCAGACCAACTCGGGCCAGTTGTATGACGTGGACATGCGCCTGCGCCCGTCCGGCGCTTCGGGCCTGCTGGTCAGTTCGCTGGGCGCGTTCGAGCGCTACCAGCAGAACGAAGCCTGGACCTGGGAGCACCAGGCCCTGGTGCGGGCCCGTGTGCTGGTGGGTTGCAAGCAGGTGGGCGCAGCATTTGAAAGTGTGCGCGCCAAGGTGCTGGGCCAGGCCCGCGACCTGGAAAAACTGCGCAGTGAAGTGAGCGAAATGCGCGCCAAGATGCGTGACAACCTCGGCACCAAGGCCACGGCTGCCGGTACCGCAGCCAATGCATTCGAGGCGGGCGTGCCGTTCGATATCAAGCAGGATGCCGGCGGTATCGTCGATATCGAATTTATGGTGCAATACGCCGCTTTGGCCTGGTCCCATGACCACCCGGCCATACTCCGATGGACCGATAACATCCGCATTCTGGAAGAGCTGGAGCAGGCAGGTTTGATGCCTGCCAGTGACGCGGTGCTGTTGCGTGAAGTGTACAAGGCGTTCCGCTCGGCCTCGCACCGCCAGGCCCTGCAGAAGCAGGCCGGGGTGATCGATGCGGCGCAGTTTGCCGATGAACGCCGTGAAGTGCGGCGGATCTGGGGTGAGCTTGGCCTCACCTGAAGGCCCCGCCAGCCCTGTGGGAGCGGGTTAACACCCCAACACCCGCGAATCCCGGGCCCGGCCACCCCGCGGGATATTAGCGGG
>NZ_JBDJLK010000127.1:0-10834 GCF_039673335.1 Pseudomonas sp. TWI929 | reverse complement strand
CACAGGTACTGCACCGGACTTGAAACCTGTGCAATCCATGTGGGAGCGGGTTTACCCGCGAAGAGGCCAGAACAGGCAATAAACCCGCTGAATACCCCACCAAACCCCCGCCCCAGCCCCTGTCCATCAGCGCTGTTGCTTTTTGTCGTAGTCTTTTACGAGGCAATTGCGCCCATCATCTTCAAATGCGTAGCGTTACCCGCTAGTCTCGCAAGCATCCATATCGCCGTAGTCTTCCAACCAGAATGAGCCGGCCATGACAGATCTGTCCCGTACGCATGGATTCGCCAGCCAGGCCCTGGGCCTGCTGGACGGGCGTTTCTTCCGGCCGCCACTGCCGGACGGCCATGTGCCGCGCCTGCGTTTGTGCCAGCGTTTGCAAGCCGGCCTCGGCGGGCGCCTGTTGCTGGTCAATGCCCCTGCCGGTTTCGGCAAAAGCTCCCTGGCCATCGAATTTTGCGAAGCGTTGCCCGAGCACTGGCGCAGCCTGTGGCTGGGCCTGAGCCAGCGCGATGCCGACCCTGGGCGCTTCCTCGAACGCCTGCTCGAAGGCCTGCAGCAGTACTGCCCGGCACTGGGCGGCCAGGCCATGGGCCTGCTGAAAATGCGCCAGCGCCATCAGCCATTCGCCTTCGAAGAATGGCTCGACGGCCTGCTCGATGAGCTGGCGCTGTACCTGCAAGCGGATACCCCACTGCTGCTGGTGCTGGACGACTACCACCTGGCCCAGGGGCCGGTGCTCGACCGCTGTCTTCAGTTCTTCCTCAACCACCTGCCGCCCGGCCTGGTTTTGCTGGTCACCAGCCGCCAGCGCCCCGACTGGCACCTGGCGCGCCTGCGCCTGTCACGGCAGCTGATCGAGCTCAACGAGCAGGAGTTGCGCCTCACCGCCGAAGAGTCGCTGGCGGTAATCGGTCGCCAGCCCACCGGCCTGCGTGGCCAGGCCCTGGACAACTTGATCCTGCGCAGCGACGGCTGGGTGGCCGGGCTGCGCTTCTGGCAGCTGGCCGCCAGCGAGTCGGCTGACGAGCAGGCCTTGCCCCAGGCGCTGCACGGTGGCGAGGGCCTGATTCGCGACTACCTGCTTGAAGAAGTCATCGACATGCTGCCCGCCGACGTACAGGCCTTCTTGTACGAAACCGCCTGCCAGGAGCGTTTCTGCGCCCCACTGTGCGATGCCCTGCGTGGCCGCCACGACAGTGCCGCGATCCTGCGCTTCCTGCAGGCGCACCAAGTGTTCCTGGTGCCGCTGGACGAGCATGGCCACTGGTTCCGCTATCACCACCTGTTCTCCGACCTGCTGCGCAGCCGCCAGGCCAGCGAGCCGCTGGCTGGCCTGCACCTGCGTGCCTGCCGCTGGTTTGAAACCCAAGGGCTGCTGGACGAGGCGGTGGAGCAGGCACTGCGTGCTGGCCACCTGGATGTCGCCGCCGACCTGGTGCAAAGCTTGTCCGAAGAGCAGCTGCTGGCCGAGCAGAACGTCGGCATGTTGCTGCGCTGGAAGATGGACCTGCCCGACAGCCTGTTGATCAGCACGCCGCGCTTGATCGTGCTGTACAGCTGGGCGTTGGGCCTGGCTTGCCAGCTGGACGCCGCCGAGGAGCTGGCGGGCTACCTCAGCCGCTTCCTGCCAGCGCCTTCGGCAACCGCGCAAAATTCCATGCTGGCCCAGTGGCTGGCGCTGAGTGGTGTCATCGCCCGTGGCCGTGGCGACCGCGAGCGCACCCTGGCCTATTGCGGTGAAGCGCTGCAGAGCCTGCCGAGCAAGCGTTACGGCCAACGCCTGGTATGCCTGTCGACGCTGTCCAACCTGGCCATTGCCGATGGCGACTTCTGGCGCGCCCGTGGCTGGAACCGCGAGGCGCTGGAACTGGCCCAGCGTGTTGGCAACCCTTTGTTCGAGGCCTTGGCCCATTACGACCGGGCGCGGGTACTGCACGCCCGTGGCGAGGTGTTGCGGGCGCTGGACGAGGTACGTCAGGGGCTGCAGCGCCTGCAAGGGCTTTCGGCGCAGCGCCTGTATGCCGTGCGCGCCCGCCTGACGCTATACGAAGGCTACCTGCTGGTCTCGCGTCTGCAGCCGGCCCAGGGCCGTGCGCGCTTGCGTGCGGGGCTGGGCGAGGCGCGGGCTTGCCGGGACATCAGCGTGCTCATCGGCCACTGCGTGATCGCTACGCTCGATGGCCGGGAAGGGCACTTTGCCGAGGCCTTTGCCGAGTTGGCCGAGGCCGAGCGCCTGATGCATATCTGGGACGTGCCGCCGGTCTACTACCTGGCCATGATCACCTTGGTCAAATGCGAGCTGTGGCTGGCCCAGGGGCGCACCGACCTGGCCGAGTCGTGGTTGCTGCGCCTTGGCCAGACCTACGGCGGCGAGCAACCGGCGGCGGCACCGGAGTTTCACCCGTTGTTGCCGTTGCACATCGAGTTGCAGCAGGCGTTGCTCGAACGTATCCAGGCGCGTTGTGACGAAGCAATACAGCGCTTGTCCAGCCTGGTCGAGCGCGGCCAGTCCAGTGGCGGCATGATGCTCACGGTCAGCGCCCTGTGCCAATGGGTCGCCTTGTTGCTGGGCGAAGGCCGGGAAGGGCAGGCCGCGCAGTTGCTGCCAAGCTTGCTGGAGGCTGCCCACGGCGGTGTGCTGCAGCCGTTCCAGCCGTTGCTGGAGAAGCACCCGCAGTGGCTTCACGAGCAGTTGCAGGCCGGTGCCGCTTGCCCGGTGCAGGCAGAGTTGCTCAAACGCTTGCCACAAATGCCGGCTGCCAGCACCGGCAGCGGTGAAGCCCTGAGTGGTCGTGAGCTGGCCGTGCTCGAACTGATTGCCCAAGGCTGTTCCAACCTGCAGATCAGCGAGCGGCTGTTCATTTCGCTGCACACCGTAAAAACCCACGCCAGCCACATCAACAGCAAGCTGGGGGTGGAGCGGCGTACCCAGGCGGTGGCCAAGGCCAAGTCCCTAGGGTTGCTGGGGTGATATTGGCCCTGTAGCTCATTGCCCGCTAAAGTAGTGGCCTGTGGCCGCTATTGGTGCTGGCCAAGGCTCTACCCTCATCTTTCCCGACCAGCTGCCGATACAGCGATCGGTGGCATCGCCTCGCGCGATTTTTCAATCATTCCAAGGCAGGTCGTGTTGATGCTGCAGTACGGGCAAAAGAGCTTTCTGATCGTCGACGACTTTACCGACTTTCGCACGTCGACTCGTTCCATGCTGCGCGAGCTGGGCGTGCGTGACGTTGACACTGCCGACAGCGGCGAGCAGGCGCTACGCATGTGCGCGCAGAAGCGCTATGACTTCATCCTGCAGGACTTCCACCTGGGCGATGGCAAGAAGAACGGCCAGCAGGTGCTTGAGGACCTGATAATCGACAAGCACATCAGCCATGAGTGCGTGTTCATCATGGTCACTGCCGAGAGCAGCCAGGCCATTGTCCTCAGCGCCATCGAGCACGAGCCCGATGCGTACCTGACCAAACCGTTCAACCGGGTTGGCTTGGCCCAGCGCGTCGAGAAGCTGTACCAGCGCAAGAACTTGCTCAAGCCAATCCTGCAGGCCCTGGACCGCAATCGCCCGGCCGAAGTGCTGGCGGCCTGCGCCGAGCTGTGCAAGCGCGACCCGCGGCTGGCCCCGCTGTGCCTGCGCTATCGGGCCGACGCCTTGCGCAACCTCAACCGCTTCGAGGAACTGGAGAAGTTTCTCAAGGCCATCCTGGCCAGCCGCCCGCAGCCGTGGGTGTACTCGGCCCTGGGCAGCCTGATGCACAAGCGGGGTCAGAATGCCCAGGCCCAGGGGGTGTACGAGCAGGCGCTCAAGGCCTTCCCGATCATGCCCGGCCTGTACGATGGCATGGCCGAAGTGCTGGTGGCCCAGGGTGAGACCAGGCGTGCGCAGAATATGCTCGAAGAGGCCGTGCGCCTGTCGCCACTGTCGGTGCGCCGGCAGTCGACGCTGGGCAAGCTGGCACTGGAAAACGAAGATTTCGAGAGTGCATCGAAGGCGTTCCGCCATGCGGTGAACCAAGGGCAGAGCTCACGCTACAAAGACCCCGAGAACAACCTGGGCCTGGTGCAGGCGCTGATGAGCAAGAATGCAGGTTTTGGCCTGGATGCGCGTACCCGGGTCGAGATCAACACCACGCTTAGCGAGGTGGCCAAGGAAAACCCCGAGGACCAGGGCTTGCAAGTGCGTGCCCGGATGATGAAAGCCGCCAGCCTGCAGCAGGCGGGCGACCCTGAAACGGCCGCCAAGCTGACTGAACAGGCGATCCTGCGCCTGGACAAGATGAACCAGTTCTTCTCGGTCGATTCGGCCCTGACCGTTGCCGCGCAGTTGCAGGCAATGGGGCAGGACGCCGCCGCCATCGGCGTGCTGAGGAGCTGTGTGGAGAGTTATGGCGATGACCCGAAGGTCATGGAGAAAGTGGGCAAGCTGACCGACGACCCCAGCGTGCTCAACGCCATTACCGAAGCGGTCACCCTCAATCGCCAGGGTGTGCGCAGTTACCAGGGAGGGCAGCTTGGCGAGGCGCTGCAGTTGTTCCGCAAGGCACTGGGTTTGCAGCCGAAGAACATCAGCATCGCCCTCAACACCGCCCAGGCGCTGCTGCGCGTCGGCGGTGACGACCCTCAGCCCGCGATCATGCAGGAATGCCGCGACGCGCTGACCAGCGTGGCCGGCATCCCCACCAGCGACAACCGTTACGACCGCTATCGCAAATTGCACATCCGAGTGTTCGGCGCATGAATCAAGACAATCAGGGGCTGGATTTTTCCACGGTGATCGCCTCCACCGTGCACGACTTGAAGAACTCCCTGTCAGCGCTGATCCAGTCTCACAACCAGTGGATGCAGCGCTTGCCCGAGGAACTGCGCGCAGGGGCCGAGCAGGGGGTGATGGAGCATGAGTTTCGCCACCTCAACGGCATGCTGGTGCAGTTGCTGGGGTTGTACAAACTGGGTGTGAACCAGCTGCCGGTGTGCCCCGACTACCACGAGCTGGACGACTTCATCGAAGCCCAGCTGGCTGCACATGAGGAAGTGCTCAAGCACAAAGACATCCTCGCCACCTGGCGCATCGACACCGATAACCCGCTGGGTTTCTTCGACCGCGAACTGGTGGCCTCGGTGATCGCCAACGTGATCACCAACGCCACCCGCTTTGCCGGGCATGCCTTGCTGATCACCATCGAGGAGGCAGACAACCAGCTGGCCATCTGCGTGAACGATGACGGCCCGGGTTATCCACAGCGCATGCTCGAACGCCAGCAAGAGTTCATCCAGGGCATTGATTCGAACAGCGGCAGTACCGGCCTGGGCCTGTACTTTGCGGCGCGGATTGCGGCGCTGCATGAGAGCGGCGGAGTGCGTGGGCGGATCGAGATCTCCAATGGCGGGGCGCTTGGCGGTGGGTTGTTCAGGTTGTTCCTGCCTTAGATCTTGTGGCGCCTGTGAGATCGCGCTGCGCGGGCGGCGTTCGGTCCCACAGGCGCTCCGCCTTGCAAGGCATGAACCACGTGCACCCATCGCATTTTCCTGTCAGGCTCTGCGCAGAACCCCAGTTTTGCCGCCGAGTACACAATGACCCAAACCCCGCCTGCGCTCATCCGCGAAACCTTCCCCGTAGGCCCCCTGCAATGCAATTGCACCCTGATCGGCGACCCGTTGACCAAAAAGGCCATCGTCGTCGACCCGGGCGGTGACCCGGACAAGATCCTCGCCCGCTTGCAGGCCCACGGCCTGACCCTGGTTAGCATCATCCACACCCATGCGCACTTCGATCACTTCCTGGCCTCGGGCAAGCTCAAGGAGCTGACCGGCGCCACGCTGCACCTGCACAAGGACGACCAGGTACTGTGGGACAACCTGGAGATGCAGTGCCAGATGTTCGGTGTGCCCTACACCCCGGTGCCTGCGCCAGACCGCTGGCTGGGTGATGATGAAGAGCTGGCTTGCGGTTGCGGCGTGGCCCTGCACACCCCAGGCCACACCCCCGGCTCGATGAGCTTCTGGTTTGCCGATGCCAAGCTGCTGATCGCGGGTGATACCCTGTTCCGCCGTGGCATTGGCCGCACCGATTTGTGGGGGGGCGACCAGCGGGCGATCGTTCGCTCCATCAAGGAGCGGCTGTACCGGCTAGACGAAGAAGCCATCGTGGTGACCGGCCACGGGCCCGACACCCGCCTGGGCGACGAGATGCGTGAGAACCCTTTCGTACGTGCCTGATTGCACGTGAAAACACTTTCACGGAATTTTTTGTTGTCCCGGCAATCCAAGGCTGGCATAGATCCCATTGTGATCTGCCGCATTTATGAATTTCAGTAGGAGCTTGTCCATGTTCACCATGCGTCGTCTAATTATCGTCGCAACCGCCGCTGCCCTGATGACCGGCTGTGCCGGCCAGAACCCTTATGACAGCCAAGGTCAGGCGCAAGGCTCCACGGGGATGAGCAAGACTGCCAAATATGGCGGCCTGGGCGCGCTGGCCGGCGCCATTGCCGGTGCCGCCATCGACCACAACAACCGTGGCAAGGGTGCACTGATCGGCGCTGCCGCCGTGGGTGCCGCCGCTGCCGGTTACGGCTACTACGCCGACAAGCAGGAAGCCGAACTGCGCGCGCAAATGGCCAACACCGGCGTGGAAGTGCAGCGTCAGGGTGACCAGATCAAGCTGATCATGCCAGGCAACATCACCTTCGCCACCGACTCGGCCAACATCGCGCCAAGCTTCTACTCGCCGCTGAACAACCTGGCCAGCTCGTTCAAGCAGTTCAACCAGAACACCATCGAAGTGGTCGGCTACACCGACAGCACCGGCAGCCGCCAGCACAACATGGACCTGTCCCAGCGCCGTGCGCAGGCGGTCAGCAGCTACCTGACATCGCAGGGCGTGGATGCCTCGCGTGTTTCGGTACGTGGCATGGGCCCGGACCAGCCGATTGCCAGCAACGCCGACGCCAATGGCCGCTCGCAGAACCGCCGTGTGGAAGTGAACCTGAAGCCGATTCCGGGTCAGCAGTATGACCAAGGGCAGGTTCAGCAGTAAGGCATCAACCCTGGGGCCGCTTTGCGGCCCCAAGTTCTAACCCCCTACGCTCGCCTGAATCGCCGTCAGGGCAATGGTATGCACGATATCGTCAACCTGAGCCCCGCGCGGCAAGTCGTTCACCGGTTTGCGCAAGCCCTGCAGCATCGGCCCCATGCTGACCCCGTCGGTGCTACGCTGCACCGCCTTGTGCGTGGTGTTGCCGGTATTCAGGTCGGGGAACACGAACACCGTGGCACGCCCGGCCACCGGGCTACCCGGCGCCAGGTCGCGGGCAATCGCCGGGTTGGCCGCCGCGTCATACTGCAGCGGTCCGTCGATCAGCAGCTCCTGCGCCGCACCCTGTGCCAGGCGAGTCGCTTCGCGTACTTTCTCGACTTCCTCATCGCTGGCCGAATCGCTTGAGTAACTGATCATCGCCACCCGCGGCGCGATACCGAATGCCTGCGCCGATTCGGCACTCTGCCGGGCAATCTCGGCCAGTTCGGCAGCGCTCGGGTGCGGGTTCATCACGCAGTCGCCATACACCAGCACCTGCTCCGGGAACAGCATGAAGAACACCGATGACACCAGGCTCGAGCCCGGTGCAGTCTTGATCAGCTGCAGGGCAGGTCGGATGGTATTGGCGGTGGAGTGCACCAGGCCCGAGACCAGGCCGTCCACTTCGTCGAGCGCCAGCATCATGGTGCCGATCACCACCGGGTCTTCCAGTTGCTGCTCGGCCATCGGCGCGTTGAGGTTCTTGCTCCTGCGCAGCTCGACCATCGGCTCCACGTAACGCCCGCGAATCAGCTCGGGGTCGAGGATCTCCAGGCCCGGCGGCAAGGTGATGCCCTGGGCACGAGCCACGGCGTCGACATCCTCGGGCTTGGCCAGCAGCACGCAGCGGGCAATGCCGCGCGCCTGGCAGATAGCTGCGGCCTGCACCAGCAACGGCTCGGCGCCTTCTGGCAGGACAATGCGCTTGTTGGCCTGCTGCGCCCGCTGGATCAGCTGGTAGCGAAACACCGCCGGCGACAGGCGCAATTCACGCGGGGTGCCACAACGCTGGTGCAACCAGGCCGCGTCGAGGTGGCTGGCAACGAAGTCGGTGATGAATTCGGCACGCTCGCGGTCATCCACCGGGATTTCGCGGTTCAGCGAGTTGAGCTGGTTGGCCGTGTCATACGAGCCGGTGCTTACCGACAGGATCGGCAGGCCGGCCTGCAAGGCGCCGCGGCACAGGCCGAGGATGCGCGCGTCGGGCTTGCTGTCGCTGGTCAGTAGCAGGCCGGCCAGCGGTACGCCATTGATCGCCGCCAGGCTGACGGCGAGGATGATGTCGTCGCGGTCGCCCGGGGTCACCACCAAGGTGCCCGAGGTCAGCAGCGGCACGGTGTTGGCCACGGTGCGCGCGCAGATGATGATCTTGCTCATGCGCCGCTGCTCGTAATCGCCGGCATTGAGCACCTGGGCGCCGAGCAGCTCGGCCACGTCGCGGGTGCGCGGGGCGTTCAGCTCGGGCTGGTAGGGGATGCAGCCGAGCAGGCGGAAGTCGTTGCCGCGCAGCAGGGGCGAGTGCTCGCGCAGGCGGGTGGCGAAGTCCGCCATGCTTTCGTCGGTGCGCACCTTGTTGAGGATCACGCCGAGCACTTTCGGGTCACGCGGGCCGCCGAACAGCTGGGCCTGCAGTTCGACCCGGCCGGACAGCTCGCTGAGCACTTCGTTTTCCGGTGCCGACACCAGGATCACCTCGGCATCCAGGCTCTTGGCCAGGTGCAGGTTGACCCGCGCTGCATAGCTGGCGTGGCGCGTGGGCACCATGCCCTCGACCACCACCACGTCATTGCCGACGCAGGCTTGCTGGTAGAGGCGGATGATTTCTTCGAGCAACTCGTCCAGCTGGCCGTCGCCGAGCATGCGCTCGACATGGGCCAGGCTCAGCGGCACGGGAGGCCGGATGCCGTGGGTGCGGGCTACCAGCTCGGTGGAGCGCTCAGGGCCGGTGTCACCGGGGTGTGGCTGGGCGATCGGCTTGAAGAAGCCGACCTTCAGGCCAGCGCGCTCCAGGGTGCGCACCAGGCCCAGGCTGATGGAGGTCAGGCCGACACCGAAGTCGGTCGGCGCAATGAAAAATGTTTGCATGCGTGCTTCTCGAAATAAGCGGTGCAAGAAATTAACGGCCAAGGGTAGCGCTATCGGCCCCTTGTGCGCACCAGCCGCAAGCGAAAGGCTGGCCGATGCGTTGCGCGCGCAGCAAAGGGTCGAGCACCCAGGGGCGTGCCTGCCACGGTGGCTGATGGCGCAGGTGCTGGGTGTGGCCACAGGACAGTTCGGCCACCCAGTGGCCTTCATCGTCCTGGTGGAAGCCAGTGATCCGACTGATGGGCCGTTGCTCGTCTGCGGTGCGTTCGCAATCGGGCGATGGCTTGGTTACACTTGTCCGCTCTACATACTTTTGCAAAAGGTCTTGCCCCATGCTGATCGCCGCCAACAAGGCTGTCTCCATCGACTATACCCTGACCAACGACGCCGGGGAGACCATCGACAGCTCCGCCGGTGGTGCGCCGCTGGTTTACCTGCACGGTGCCGGCAACATCATCCCGGGCCTGGAAAAAGCCCTGGAAGGCAAGCAGGCCGGTGACGAGCTGAACGTTTCCATCGAGCCAGAAGACGCTTACGGCGAATACCTGGCCGAGCTGGTCAGCACCCTGAACCGCAGCCTGTTCGAAGGCGTCGACGAGCTGGAAGTGGGCATGCAGTTCCACGCTTCGGCACCGGACGGCCAGATGCAGATCGTCACCATCCGCGACATCGATGGTGACGACGTCACCGTTGACGGCAACCACCCGCTGGCCGGTCAGCGCCTGACCTTCCAGGTCAAGGTAGTCAACGTGCGTGATGCCAGCGACGAAGAAATCGCTCACCGTCACATCCACGGTGAAGGTGGCCATCACCACTGATTTTCTGCGCTAAGCTCAGAAAGTCGCCAGGCGCTCGGGCAAGCCGATTTGCCTTCCTACGGGAGGTGGACGGTTTGGACGAGCGCCTTTTTAGTGGGCGGAATTCGCCAGCGCGGCAACCGGGAACCTGAGAGGGGATTTCAACATGAGTGCATTTCACGACCTGAAGTTGGACGCGCTGAACGGCGGGGAGCTGCCCCTCGCACCGTTCAAGGGCCAAGTGGTGCTGGTGGTCAACGTTGCCTCCAAATGTGGCCTCACGCCGCAATACAAGGCCCTGGAGAACCTCTACCAGGTATACAAGGACAAGGGCTTCAACGTGCTTGGCCTGCCGTGCAACCAATTTGCCGGCCAGGAGCCGGGCAGCGAAAAGGAAATCCAGGAATTCTGCAGCCTCAACTACGGCGTGAGCTTCCCGCTGGGGGGCAAGCTGGAAGTCAACGGGCCGCAGCGCCACTCGCTGTACCGCTTGTTGGCGGGCGAGGGCGCTGAGTTTCCCGGCGACATCACCTGGAACTTCGAGAAGTTTCTGGTCGGCAAGGACGGCCGGGTGCTGGCGCGCTTCTCGCCGCGTACGGCGCCGGATGATCCGGCAGTGGTGCAGGCTATCGAGAAAGCGCTGGCCTGAACGCCTCCCGGTCCCTGTAGAAGCGGCCTTGTGTTGCGATCGGGCCGTATGGCGGCCCCGAATATCAGCGTCACCGCAATGATCGAGGGGCTGCCTTGCAGCCCTATCGCGACACAAGGTGAACTGGTCAAGTAATTTTGGACACCGGTTAAGGTTCATGCCGCTATCTTGAGCTTTTCCTCCATGGCTACCGGTGTTTCATAGCCGTTGTAGCTGTGGAGGCGC
>NZ_JBDJLK010000126.1:0-10851 GCF_039673335.1 Pseudomonas sp. TWI929 | reverse complement strand
GCCTTGTGTCGCGAAAGGGCTGCAAAGGCAGCCCCGGCAATATATGCGTTACCGCTGGAATCCCGGGGCCGCTTTGCGGCCCTTTCGCGACACAAGGCCGCTCCTACAGGGGGCGTATCCAGCTTGTTAGAAAATCTGGCTCAGCAGCCAGTACAGGCTCCCGGCCAGGAGCATTGCCGCTGGCAAGGTCAGTACCCAGGCCATCAGCAAATTGACCAGCGTGCGCTTCTGAATCCCCGACCCATTGGCCACCATGGTCCCGGCGACGCCGGAACTCAGCACATGGGTAGTCGATACCGGCAAGCCGAACATGTCCGCCGCGCCAATGGTGCACATCGCCACCACTTCGGCCGAAGCACCCTGGGCGTAGCTAAGGTGGGTCTTGCCAATCTTTTCACCCACCGTGACCACGATGCGCCGCCAGCCGACCATGGTCCCCAGCCCCAGCGCAATGGCCACGACCACCTTCACCCACAACGGAATGTAGCGGGTAGCGTCGTCCAGTTGGGTCTTGAACAGCTGCAGATGGCTACGGGTGTCGGCATCGAACGCCACCAGCTGTTTCTTCTCCATCAGGCGGATGGCTTCGCTGGTCAGGTACATGTCATTGCGCACGTTGGCCATGGCTTCGGCCGGTACGCGCTTGAGCGAACCGTAGCCTTTGACCTGGTCGCCGATCATCCCGGTCAGCGCCGCCAATGCGGGTACCAGTTGCGGGCTGGCCTTGGGTTCGGCGATGAACAGCGTCAGCACCTGGCGCGGGTCGGCCGGAGCTGCTTGCGGGTCGCTGCGTACCAGCGCTTGGCGGGTTAACTCGGCGACGGCGGAAAACTGCAGGGCCTGCTCGTTGGGCATGGTCTTGTTCAGCGCATAGGCCATCGGCAGGGTGCCGACCAGGATCAGCATGATCAGGCCCATGCCTTTCTGGCCGTCGTTGGAGCCGTGGGCGAATGACACCCCGGTGCAGGTCAGGATCAGCACGCCGCGGATCCACCACGGCGGTGGCGTGCGGCCTTCTGGCGCCTGGTACAGCTCTTTGCGCTTGACCAGCGCACGCAGTGCCAGCAGCAACAGGGCGGCGCAGGCAAAGCCGATCAATGGCGAGAACAGCAGGGCATAGCCAACCTTGCTGGCCTGAGCCCAGTCCACGCCGCTGGTGCCGTCGCGCCCGTGCATCAGCGCATTGGCCACGCCCACGCCGATTATCGAACCGATCAAAGTGTGCGAAGACGACGCTGGCAGGCCCAGCCACCAGGTGCCGAGGTTCCAGATGATGGCTGCCAGCAGCAGGGCGAAGACCATGGCAAAACCGGCTGAGGAACCGACCTGCAGAATCAACTCCACCGGCAGCAGGGCGATGATGCCGAACGCCACTGCGCCGCTGGAAAGCAGCACCCCCAGGAAGTTGCACAGCCCGGACCACACCACCGCCACCGGTGCTGGCAACGAGTGGGTATAGATGACCGTGGCTACCGCGTTGGCGGTGTCATGGAAGCCATTGACGAACTCGAAGCCCAAGGCAATCAGCAGCGCCAGGCCCAGCAGCAGGAATGGCGTGACCGTGGTGATCACCGTGCCGCTGGCGGTCACATCCTGCTTGAGGCTCCAGGCGGTGTAGGCAATACCGGCCAACAGCAGGCCGAAGAACAACACCAGGGTGGCACGCCCGGGCTTGTGGGCTAGCTGCGGGCGGGAATCGCGTTGGGCCAGTTGCGGCTGGCTGGCCAGTGACGGGGTTGCCATGGGGGCTCCGGTTGGCGTTGGGCGAAGGTGCCGAAGGCCTTGAGCATAGAAACAATTCGTAACCCGACCGTGACCTCGATCAATGAATTATCTAGGCTCAAGACGGACGGTAAGGGCAGGAGAAACCCATGATTCGCTGCAAGCGTGTCTACGATACGGTTGAGGAAGAAGATGGCCAGCGCGTGCTGGTCGACCGCTTGTGGCCACGTAACAAACGCAAGGAAGACCTGCATGGGCAGTGGTTGCGCGAAGTGGCACCTTCAGATCAATTGCGCAAGGCGTTTCACCAGGGTGAGGTGGATTTTGCCGGTTTTACCCAGCGCTACCAGC
The DNA here is from genome assembly GCF_039673335.1 of Pseudomonas sp. TWI929. Lineage (NCBI taxonomy): Bacteria > Pseudomonadati > Pseudomonadota > Gammaproteobacteria > Pseudomonadales > Pseudomonadaceae > Pseudomonas > Pseudomonas sp. TWI929. The sequence goes on along the minus strand of NZ_JBDJLK010000126.1, from coordinate 8,778 downwards.
AAGAGCTGGCAGCCCACCCGGAGCATTGGTACCCACTGCTGGATATGGCAGGGAAGGGAACGCTGACATTGCTTTATGCTGGCAAGGACACCGAGCACAACAATGCCCGGGTGCTGGCCGATTGGCTGGAAGATGAGCTGGACAGGCGTGGGCCTGGTAGTTCGCCCGTGTGTTATGCCCGATGAGCGATAATGATTGCACCTGGCACACGGTAATTGCACACATTCATCTGGACCGTGCTGACCGTTGTGGGAGCGGCCTTGTGTCGCGATAGGGCCGCACAGCGGCCCCAGCAATATTTGCATCAAGGCAAAAATCCTGGGGCTGCTTTGCAGCCCAATCGCGACACAAGGCCGCTCCCACAAAGGTCCCTGCGCCCGAGAGCCGAAATAGCCATGCCCCTACAGCTAACCCCCGCCACCGCCAGCCACTGCACCTTCGCCCGCGACCTCACCCGCCGCGCCATGCTGCCGTACTACCGCGAATATGACCTGCTGTGGATCGAGGAGGCGTTTGACGAAGCCTGGGGTTGGCGCGAGCAGTGGCTGGTGACTGAAGGCGACACCCTGCTGGGTTTCTGCAGCCTCAGCCAGGACCGCCAGGCATTGTTCATCCGCGAACTGCACCTGCTACCCGAACACCGTGGTCGTGGCGTCGGTAGCTGGGTGCTGGAACAGTTGGCGCTATGGGCCAGGCAGCGTCGCTTGCCGCTGCTGCGGCTGATGGTGTTTCGCAGCAACCCGGCGCTGCTGCTGTACCAGCGCCATGGCTTTGTCGAGATGGGTGAGGACGATTGCTTTGTGCGCATGCAGCGCACAATCGACTAATGGCGCAATGATGGCTTGTCGTCATCGAAGAGCATGGGCATAGTGAACTCAGGCATTCACGGCTGCTTGCAAACGGGCAGGCCACGCATGATTGAGATCAAGGATTGAGGAGGGACCCCATGAATGGAATCGGGCCGCGGCTGCGGGAAGAGCGAGAGCGGCTGGGCATGACCCAGCGCGTGTTTGGCGATATCGGTGGGGTCGAACCCAACGCCCAGGGTAAGTACGAAAGCGGCGAACGCACGCCACGGGTCGATTACCTGGCGGCCTTGGCGGCAAGGGGCGTGGATGCGTTGTACGTGCTCAGTGGCCTGCGTACCCCCGCGTCGCTCGAAGGCCTGAGCACGGATGAGTCCGGTTTGCTGGCGGCTTTCCGGCAGTTGTCGTGCGACGATCAGGCGGCGCTCTGGCACCTGCTGGGGCGTTTGACCAAACTGGATAAACCCCGGCAAACAGTGAGGTCTCTCACAGTTGAGCGTAAGGCGTTTCTGACGGAAGTAATGCGTTAGGCCCGCTTTGAAAAATTTTGTTAAGGTGGCGGGATCCAATCGCCCTGCTGACGAGGTGTGTGCTTGATTAGGGTCTTAGTGGTCGACGATCACGATCTGGTACGAACCGGTATTACACGCATGCTGGCCGACATCGATGGCCTGCAGGTGGTGGGTGAGGGTGATTCGGGTGAGTCGGCACTCAAGCTGGCCCGTGAGCTGAAGCCGGATGTGGTGCTGATGGACGTGAAAATGCCCGGCATCGGCGGCCTGGAAGCCACCCGCAAACTGCTGCGCAGCCACCCGGACATCAAGGTGGTTGCGGTGACCGTGTGTGAGGAAGACCCATTCCCGACGCGCCTGCTGCAGGCCGGCGCCGCTGGTTACCTGACCAAGGGTGCAGGCCTTGATGAAATGGTCCAGGCCATCCGCCTGGCCTTTGCCGGCCAGCGCTACATCAGCCCGCAGATTGCCCAGCAGCTGGCGCTGAAGCCCTACCAGCCCCAGGGTTCGCCGTTCGACGCGCTGTCTGAACGGGAAATCCAGATTGCCCTGATGATTGTTGGTTGCCAGAAAGTGCAGATCATCTCCGACAAGTTGTGCCTCTCGCCCAAGACCGTCAATACTTACCGTTATCGGATCTTTGAAAAACTCTCGGTCACCAGCGACGTCGAACTGACCTTGCTGGCCGTTCGCCACGGTATGGTCGACGCAAGCCTGTAAAACCTCATGTCCCAAGTTTTTGATGCCAGCGCCTTTCTGGCCACCTGTAGCGGTCGCCCGGGCGTTTACCGGATGTTCGATGGCGAAGCCCGTCTGCTTTACGTAGGCAAGGCCAAGAACCTGAAGAAGCGCCTGGCCAGCTATTTCCGCAAGACCGGCCTGGCGCCCAAGACCGCTGCGCTGGTGGCGCGCATCGCCCAGGTCGAAACCACCATCACCGCCAACGAAACCGAGGCGTTGCTGCTGGAGCAGAACCTGATCAAGGAATGGCGGCCGCCGTACAACATCCTGCTGCGCGACGACAAATCCTACCCCTACGTGTTCCTGTCCGACGGCGAGTTCCCGCGGTTGGGCATTCACCGTGGGGCGAAAAAGGCCAAGGGCCGTTACTTCGGCCCATACCCCAGCGCCGGAGCCATCCGCGAAAGCCTCAGCCTGCTGCAAAAGGCCTTTTCGGTGCGCCAGTGCGAAGACAGCTACTACGCCAACCGCACCCGGCCATGCCTGCAGTACCAGATCAAGCGCTGCAAAGGCCCCTGCACCGGCCTGGTGACAGCCGAGGAATACGCCGAGGATGTGCGCCACTCGGTGATGTTCCTTGAAGGCCGCAGCCAGCAGTTGGGCAACGAGCTGAATGCCGAGATGGAAAAGGCGGCCATGGCCCTCAATTTCGAGAAGGCCGCCGAACTGCGTGACCAGATCGCCCTGTTGCGCCGTGTGCAGGACCAGCAGTACATCGAAGGCGGCAGCGGCGACGTCGATGTCATCGCTGCCTTCGTCAACCCCGGTGGCGCTTGCGTGCACCTGATCAGCGTGCGCGGCGGGCGGGTGCTGGGCAGCAAGAACTTCTTCCCTCAGGTAGGCATCGAGGAGGAGGTGGCCGAGGTCATGGCTGCGTTCCTGTCGCAGTACTACCTGGGCAACGCAGAGCGCGAATTGCCCGGTGAGCTGATCGTCAACGTGGTTCACGAAGACTTCGACGCCATCACCGAGGCGCTGCATACGCTGCGCGGCCGCGAGCTGAGCATCAGCCACCGGGTGCGTGGCACCCGCGCCCGCTGGCAGCAGTTGGCAGTGACCAACGCCGAGCAGGCGCTGAATGCCCGCCTGGCCAACCGCCAACACATGGCTGCACGTTTCGAGGCCCTGGCCGAAGTGCTGGGCCTGGATGAAGTACCACAACGCCTGGAGTGCTACGACATCAGCCATTCCAGCGGCGAAGCCACCGTGGCCAGTTGCGTGGTGTTCGGCCCTGAAGGCCCGCTGAAGTCCGATTACCGTCGCTTCAATATCGAAGGCGTAACGGCTGGCGACGACTATGCGGCCATGCACCAGGCCCTGACCCGTCGCTACGGGCGCATCAAGGACGGCGAGGGCAAGCTGCCAGACGTGCTGCTGGTGGACGGCGGCAAGGGCCAGCTGAACATGGCCCGCGACGTGATGCAGGAGCTGGGCTTTACCGACCTGACACTGCTCGGCGTGGCCAAGGGGGTAACCCGCAAGGCCGGTTTCGAAACCCTGTACCTGAACGACGTGCACCACGAATTTACCCTCAAGGGTGATTCTGCGGCGCTGCACCTGATCCAGCAGATCCGTGACGAAGCCCACCGCTTTGCCATCACCGGCCACCGTGCCCGCCGCGGCAAGGCCCGCCGGGTGTCCAGCCTGGAAGATGTAGCCGGGGTAGGGCCGAAACGCCGCCGCGACCTGCTGAAACATTTCGGCGGCCTGCAAGAGCTCAACCGCGCCAGTATCGATGAAATCGCCAAAGCCCCCGGCATCAGTAAAAAGCTTGCCGAATCAATTTATGCCAGCCTGCATAGCGAGTAGAATGCCGGGCTCAACTTGCGGCCAGTCGTACCGATGAATATTCCAAACTTGCTCACCGTTCTACGCGTCCTGCTCATTCCGATCTTCATCCTGCTGTTCTATGTGCCCTATCACTGGAGCTACATGGCCGCCAGCAGCGTGTTTGCCGTTGCCGCCGCCACTGACTGGCTGGATGGCTACCTGGCGCGTCGCCTGCAGCAGAGCACCCCGTTTGGCGCCTTCCTCGACCCGGTGGCCGACAAGCTGATGGTGGCCGTGGCTTTGGTGCTGCTGGTACAGGTGCACGCCAACTTCTGGCTGACCCTGCCGGCGGCGGTGATCATCGGCCGCGAGATCGTCGTTTCGGCGCTGCGCGAGTGGATGGCCGAACTGGGTGCGCGTGCGCACGTGGCGGTGTCCAACCTCGGCAAGTGGAAGACTGCGGCGCAGATGCTGGCGCTGGTGATCCTGCTGGCCAACCCGCCGGTGGTGAGCTTCTGGGTGGTACTGGGCTATGGCCTGCTACTGGTGGCGGCTGCCCTGACCCTTTGGTCGATGGTGCACTACCTGGTGGCCGCCTGGCCGCACCTGCGCGAAGGTTCGGAACAAAAATAAAAGTTTTTTGAATCAAGGGGTTGACGCGGTTTTAGAAATCGCTAGAATGGCACCCATCACGACGCGGGAATAGCTCAGTTGGTAGAGCACGACCTTGCCAAGGTCGGGGTCGCGAGTTCGAGTCTCGTTTCCCGCTCCAAATTCGATCCTTAGTGCGTCGCTGGGATCAAAAAGAAGAGGCCTAAGGGCCTCTTTTTTTGTGCCTGGAATTTACCCCTCACCATTTTTGCCCCGGCTCAAGCTGGCGCCCCGGCAAGGCCGCTCTTACAGGTCGAAGTTATCCTGCATAGCTGAGGAACGGCAACTCGGCATGCTGCAACGTGCGTGACAAGTAAGCATCGGTGCTCTTCCACCACACCCGTCACTCAATACGTTGGCGCCCCCAAAGTTGCGCCGACAGCAGTTGCAGGCGCTCGGCCAGATTGGCGACATGGGCAGCAGTTGAGCGACTCTGCTTGCTGGCAAGCACACTTTTCTGGGTGGTTTGGCTGATTTGCTCCAGGTTGCACTGGATGCTGTCACCCACCGCACTCTGCTCCTCCACTGCAGCAGCGATTTGCACACTCATACCGCTTATCTCATCGACTCGCTGGGTAATTCCATCCAGCGCCTGGGCGGCTAACAGTGCCTGTTCAACACTGACTTCGGCCTTGCTGTGGCTACGCTGCATCGCAAGCACGGCATCACCCGTGGAGCGCCGCAAGGTATCGATGGTGCCCTGGATGTGCGCGGTAGATTGCTGGGTACGCGAAGCCAGCCCGCGCACCTCATCGGCGACCACGGCGAAACCGCGCCCGGCCTCGCCGGCGCGAGCGGCCTCGATGGCGGCGTTGAGGGCAAGCAGGTTGGTCTGTTCGGCGATGCTTTGAATGACCTCGAGTACGCGGTCAATTTCATTTCCATGCTGTTCCAGTTGATGAATCACCGCGCTGGTGTGCTGCACCTCGCTGGCGAGACTATCTATATGCTGGCGCGTTTGCTCAACCAGTTGATGGCCGCGGTCGGATGCCTGATTAGCCAGGTTCGCGGCGCTGGCGGTGAGCTGAGCGTTGCGCGCAACTTCCTGCACACTGCTGGCCATCTGGGTTACTGCGCTGGCTACTTGTGCAGTTTCCCCCTGCTGCTGCAGGGTCGCACAATTGTTGTTGTCCACTGCAGATACAAGTTCTTCGGCTTCCTTGCTCAACTGACGGGACGAATCGGCAATGCGTCCGACAATTGCCCTTGTCTCGGCTTCGAGCATTTGCAGGGCGAAATCAATTTGTCCAAACTGGTCGCGGCGGCCACTGTACAGTACCTGGCTTAGTGGGTTATCGGCGATATTCCTGGCTTTGCGGGCAAGGGCGTCGAGGGGGCGCAGGCTATAGCGCAACATGCCACCGAGCAGCACACTCAATAGCAGCATAGTGAGCGCGGCGTAGCTCCAGGATAACGCGCCCGCCAACCCTAAAGCAGTAAAGCCAAGCAGGTTAATGCCCGTGCTGGCAAGTGCCAGGCGCATGCCGACAGACAGCCGTGAGCTACGCAGGCAGTTGGTTTTTTTACCACTGCGCAACTGTGCATAGAGATGTTCAGCGGCCTCCACCAGTGCTTTTGCTGGGAGCGTGCGAACCGATTGGTATTCTACGGTTTCACCATTGCGCTGCATTGGCGTAGCGTAGGCGCTGACCCAATAGTGGTCACCATTCTTGCAGCGATTTTTTACCAGCCCCATCCACGAGCGCCCACCCTTGAGTGTTTGCCATAGGTGCGCAAAGGCTTCTGGCGGCATGTCCGGGTGACGCACGATGTTGTGATTGACGCCGAGCAATTCGGCCTCACTGAACCCGCTGATGTTGATGAAGTCCGGGTTGACGTAAGTGATGGCACCCTTGGGGTTGGTTGTTGAAAGAATGTTCGCATTGGCGCTGAACTCGACGGCACGACCACTGACTGGAAGATTGGTTTTCATTGTTGTTCTCCTGAACTGATGGGTACGCGCGGCGTAACTACCTCACCTCGTAACAACCTTCTCCGCTGAGCAAGCGGTGTATCTGGGCGGCTGGTTGTGGCCGGCTGAACCAGTAACCTTGGGCGTAGTGGCAGCCTTCACCCACCACAAATTCGAGTTGTGCCGAACTCTCGATGCCTTCGGCCACTACTTCCAGGTCAAGGCTACGGCCGAGGCTGATGATCGCTTGGCTAATTGCGCTCTGTTTGTTTTCGTAGGGAATGCCGTTGATGAAGCTTTTATCCAGTTTGAGGATGTGCAGCGGGAAGCGCGTGAGGTAACCGAGCGAGGAGTAACCCGTGCCAAAATCGTCCAGCGCCAACAGCACACCAAGGCTGGTCAATTCATTCAGACAGGCCAATGTGCCCATGTCGTCATGCATCAGTTGGCTCTCGGTTATCTCCAGGATCAGGCTGGCTGGAGGCAGGCCACTTTCTTGCAGGATGTCGATTAGCCGGGGGGTGAAGTCGGTTTGCTGCAATTGGGTGCTGGAAATGTTCACCGAGCAGCGCAGGCGGTCGTTTCCGGCCAGTTGCCAGAGCCGGGTTTGCTGGCAGGCCTGGCGCAATACCCATTCACCGACGCGGATGATTTCCCCCGACTCCTCCAGCGCAGGGATGAACTCCAGTGGTGAGATCAGGCGTTCACCATGGCGCCAGCGTAACAGCGCTTCAACCCCCGTCACCAAGGGCACTCCTTGGTCAAGGCGATAAATCGGTTGGTAGTACAGTTCGAATTCATTCTGTTGCAGCGCCTGGCCTAGCGCGGACTCCAGTTCCAGATGCTGCTGAGCAGTGTCTTGCAACGCTTCGTCGTAATGGGCGAACCGCGCCTTGCCGGCTGACTTGGCTCTGTAGAGGGCAAGGTCGGCGGCCTGCAGGACATCCAGCGCTTTGCCATGATCGTGCAATGGGGCGATGCCGATGCTGGCACTGACCACCAGGGTACGGCCGTCCATGTGCAGCGGTTGATGCAGGTTGTCGAGGATGCGTTGGGAGATCTGCTCGGCGTCGCGGTTGCAGGTGAGGTCATGAAGCAGCACGATGAATTCGTCTCCGCCGAAGCGGAACAACTGATCAGTGGGGCGCAGAGAGTCTTTCAAGCGCAATGCCACTTCCACCAGCACGCGATCACCAACGTTGTGACCGAGGCTGTCATTGATCAACTTGAAACGGTCGAGGTCGATAAACAGCAGCGCCTCGTAGTCACCGCCCTTGCGCTGCTTCATGAAGGTTTTCTGCATTTGCTCATCAAGCCGCATGCGGTTTGCCAGGCCGGTCAACGGGTCATGCTGGGCGCTATGCTTGAGGCGCTGCTCGGCATCCTTGCGTGCACTGATATCAGTCTGTGAGCCAGCCATGCGCAACTCACCGGGTGTCGTCACTTCGGCGACCCCGCGCACGAGCACCCAAGTATATTCACCGTTGTTCTGGCGGATGCGGTACTCATGGTGAACAGACGATGTCTGCCCTTGCAAGTGAGCATCGATGGCATGGCGGAAGTCCGGCAGGTCGTCCGGGTGCACGCGACCGAACCAACTGAAGCTGCTCTCGCCGATGCTATCGCGGCTGAGGCCGAGCATGCTGGCCCAGCGCTCTGAAACGTAAAGCCGGTCCTGGTCGACATGCCAATCCCACAGCCCGTCGTTGGCACCGCGTAGCGCACGGGCGAAGCGTGCCTCACTGTCCTCCAGCGCCTTGTGCTGGGCCGCACTGTACGTATCGATGGCCAGCGTCATGTCGAAGAACACTACCTTCAACAGGCTTGCATAGAGCGTGGCATCCGCGCTGTCGCCGAACACGCTTTCAAGCATGGTGTCGAGGTACAGGCGGTAACTGCCGAGGTACCATTTCAATTCCAGGCCGATTTGTTGGTGGATCACACCGATGCGCAGGCGACCGTTGACGTAGCTGTTATCGTAGGGGCCGCCCCACAGGCACTGGTAATACTCAGCCTGGCTCTGCTTCAGGCGGGCGGTGACCTCCGGTGCGCGAAGTAACGCAGAGGGCGTGGAGAATTGCGCCAGGTGACGGTACAAATGATCGACGAAAGCCTGCTGGGCTGGGGCCATGTGCTGAGCTGCTGCGCCCAGTAGCTCGGCATCTTCGGCACTCCAGTCGAGAAAGCGAAAGCGTTCGACAATCTCCGCGTGGTCGAGACGGATACGCCTCAGTAACTCTTCCAGATCTTTTGTCACCTTCATTGACATCCCCCGGTGTTGGTGAAGATTCCTTTCTGCTGGGAAAAAAAAGCGGCGGTGGACACATCTCTGTTTAAATACATTTTGCGCATGCGCGTGTGGTTTTATTGGCGAAATGCTGCTTGT
>NZ_JBDJLK010000125.1:0-11029 GCF_039673335.1 Pseudomonas sp. TWI929 | reverse complement strand
GTGGGGGGTTATTCCTCTATTTGGGTTGGCCTGGGCCGGGTGTTGTGGGGGGGGGGCCCGCTACGGGCCCGGCACAGGCTACGAATCACTCGAGGTTGAAGGTGATCCTGAACGCTGCGCCGCCCAGCGGCGAATCTCCCAGGCTCAACTCGGCGTCATAGCTGTCGACAATATCCTTGACCACCGCCAGGCCGATGCCCTGCCCCGGGTGCTGGCTGTCCAGCCGCTCGCCACGCTCCAAAATACGTTCACGCTGATCGGCCGGCACCCCCGGCCCGTCGTCCTCGATGCACAAGGTCAACCGCCCCGGTACCTGCTCCAGGCTCACCCTTACCTGGCCCAGGCTCAGGCGGTAGGCGTTTTCCAGCAGGTTGCCGAGCAGTTCCAGCAACGCGCCCTGCTCCATCGGCACTTGCGCCGCCTCTGGCAGTTCCAAGGCCACGTTCACCTGCTTGTCCCGATAAACCTTGGCCAAGGTGCTGCACAAGCTATCAAGCAACGGCCGCAGCACCACGCTGTGGCGTACCAGGCCACTTTTGCGCAGGCTGGCGCGTTGCAGCTGGTAGTCGATCTGCTGGCTCATGCGCTCGATCTGGCTTTGCAGCACCCGCGCCTGCTCGCGCTCGCCGCCGCGCTGCTGCAGGCTTTCGCCTACCCCCTGCAACACTGCCAACGGGGTTTTCAGGCTATGCGCCAGGTCATCCAGCGAATCGCGGTAGCGCGTGCGTTGCTCACGCTCACTGCGCAACAGGCGGTTTAGCGAGCGGGTCAGCCGCAGCAATTCACGGGGATGCTCGCCGCTCAGGCCATCACGTGCACCCGATTCCACTTCATCCAGCTCATGGCTTAGCCGGCGCAACGAGCGCAGGCCCCAGGTCAGGCCAGCCCACAGCAGCACCAACAGCGCCAGCAAGGCAGCGCCAAAGCCCAGATAGAGCTTTTCGCGCAGGCCATTGAGTGTGGCCTTGTACTCGCTCACGGGCTGCAGGGCGACGATGCTGTAGGCAGCGCTCTGGCCACCCAGCAGCTTGATCTCGACGTCATAGACGAAGAACTCTTCGCCGTCGGCTTGGTGAATGCGAGCGAATTCGTTGCCGCGGCCGTCGTAGCGCGGGCGGTAGTTGATGTGCCGGTCGGCGGTGGCCCGCGACTGCCAGACCAGGTTGCCGTCGCGGTCGAAGATGTAGCCGAGCAGGCCGGTGTACGGCAGGTTATAGCGCTCGTCCGGCAACAGCGTCGGCATCTGCAACTGGCCATGCTCGATGCGCGCGGCGGAAATCAGCGTGGTCACGTCCGAGGCCAGGCGCTGCTCGATCGACTCCTGCAGGGCCAGGCTGAAGGCCTTCTGCAAGGCCGGCAGCAGCGCCAGCATGAACAGCAGCGCCAGCACTGCGGCTGCCAACATCAGGCGCACCCGCAGCGAGCGGATCATCGGCAGCGCTCGGTGAACAGGTAGCCCAGGCCGCGTACGGTATCGATCGGTTTGAAGCCCTGCTCGCCCTCAAGCTTGCGGCGCAGGCGGCCGACCAGCACCTCGATGACATTGGGGTCACGCTCCTCGTCACCTGGGTACAGCTGCTCCATCAGGCGGTCCTTGGCCACCACTTGCTGGTGATGGCGCATGAGGTATTCGAGGATACGGTATTCGTAGGCGGTCAGCGCCAGCGGCTGTTCGTCGAGGGTGGCCTGCTTGCGGTTGAGGTCGAGCACCAGCGGGCCGGCGGCGATGGTCGACTGGGTGAAGCCGCTGGAGCGGCGCAACAGGGCATTCAGGCGCGCTTCAAGCTCCTCGAACTGGAACGGTTTGACCAGGTAGTCGTCGGCCCCGGCAGCCAGGCCCTCGACCTTGTCCTGCCAGTTGCCACGGGCGGTGAGGATGAGGATGGGGAAGGTCTTGTCCTGGCTGCGCAGGCGCGTGATCAGCTCCAGGCCACTGATGCCGGGCAGGCCCAGGTCGATGATGGCCAGGTCGAAGTGGTACTGGTCGGCCTGGTACAGCGCCTCTTCGGCATCGGCGACGGCCTCGACCACATGGCCGCTTTCGCCCAGGCGGGTGTAGAGGTGATGGCGAAGCAGGGCTTCGTCCTCGACCACCAGCAGTTTCATGTGCAGCTCCTTTTCATCTATTGCCTGTGCCGGCCTCTTCGCGGCTAAAGCCGCTCCCACAGGGATAGCGCAGTTGTTGAAACCTGCGCAGTCCCTGTGGGAACGGCTTTAGCCGCGAAGAGGCCGGTACAGGATAACCCGGCTCGCCCGTCAGAACTTGTAGGTAGCAGCCAGGTAAGTCTGTGCGCTGCTGGTCAAGCGCAGAGTGCCGTCCTTCGGCCCGCCATGTGCGCCCACTTCAGTCGCGGCGTTGGTGCGCAGGTAACGGTAGCCGAGTTCGACCGAGGCCTTGTCGGTGATGTCCTGGATCACCCCGGCCTGCAGGCCGTAGGCATAACCGTAGTCGGTATCACGGCTGGCACCTGGCGAGTCCTGGGTGAGTTTGGTCACGCCCAGGCTGCCACCGCCGAACAGCTTGGTGGTATCGCCCACCGGCAAGAACAGGTCGTAGCTGCCCAGCAGGTTTTCCTGGCGCAGCTTGAGGCCGCTGTGGTCACCGGAGACGTTGTCGTAGGTCATGTAGTAGCGGCCCTGATCATTGATCTTGCCCACCCGCACACCCCAGGTGCCATCCTTGTCGATGATGCCGTCGGCGTTGAGGTGGTCAGTGTTGCTCTGCAGCAGGCCGGACTTGCGAACTTTGTCGCTGGTCTGGCCGTAGGTCAGGCTGGCGAAGTTGTCGTCGGCGGCCTGGGCGCTAGTGATGCCAGCGGCACAAACGGCCATGGCGGCAAGCAGGGTGTTGAAGGTTTTCATGGCTGGATACTCCAGTTGGGTGCGCTGTTTCGGTCTGGAAGCTAGAGTAAGCAGGGCACCCTGAACCGCGACTGAACCCTGGCTGAACCCCAGCTGAACGAACCGTTTGCAGAACAAGGAGTAATGACCATGCGTGCCCTGCTGGCCGTGACCCTGATGTGCAGCGCCGCCCTCGCCCAAGCGGCGGTACAAACCCGCGAGATCCCCTACCAGGACGCCGACGGTAACCGCCTGGTCGGCTACTACGCCTACGACGACGCCGTCGAGGGCAAGCGCCCCGGCATCGTCGTGGTGCATGAATGGTGGGGGCTGAACGACTACGCCAAGCGCCGCGCCCGCGACCTGGCGGCGCTGGGCTATAACGCGCTGGCGATCGACATGTATGGCGACGGCAAGCACACCGAGCACCCTGCCGACGCCAAGGCGTTCATGACGGCGGCGATGAAGAACCCGAAGGCTGCGGAGCAGCGCTTCGATGCTGGCCTGGAACTGCTCAAGCTGCAGCCCAACACCAACAAGCACCAGTTGGGGGCAGTGGGTTACTGCCTTGGTGGCAAGGTGGTACTCGACGCCGCTCGCCGAGGGGAGAAACTGGACGGCGTGGTGAGCTTCCATGGCCCGCTGGGCACGGAGACACCGGCCAAGCCCGGCGTTGTACGAGGGGATATCCTGGTCGAGCACGGGGCCGCGGACAGCATGGTGCCTGAGGAGCAGGTGACTGCGTTCAAGGCAGAAATGGATGCAGCCAAGGTCAACTACCAGTTCGTCAGCATTGAAGGGGCCAAGCATGGGTTTACCAACCCGGATTCGGACCGCTTGAGCCATGGCGAGCATGGTGGGCCGGACATTGCCTACAACAAGGCGGCGGATGAGAGCTCGTGGGCGGATATGCAGGCGTTCTTCAAGAAAGTGTTCAAATAAAGAGCGCTGGGGGCCGCTTCGCGGCCCAATCGCAGGCAAACCAGCTCCCACAAGGACCGCGCAAAACCTGAGGCGTGCGCTGTACCTGTAGGCGCTGGCTTGCCTGCGATGGGCTGCAAAGCAGCCCCTTGCGATCCCACCTCCCACACCGCTGCTGCGGCTGGCACAATAGCCCCCATGAACACACTCCCCGCCTGCTGCGCCCCGCTCCAGCACCACTGGCCCCTGCCCCGCCCACTGCCTGGCGCGGTGCTGGTCAGTTGTGCCTTCGACCCCGCCCGCCTGGCCACCGACGACTTCCAGCGCGCCGGCATCGTGCCAAGTGCCAGCCTGCAGCGCTCGGTGGCCAAGCGCCAGGCCGAGTACCTGGCCGGCCGCGTGTGTGCCCGCGCCGCACTGCAACGCCTGGACGGCCGCGACTACGTGCCCGGCAGCCATGAGGACCGCTCACCCGTCTGGCCCGCCGGTATCCATGGCTCGATCACCCACGGCAAAGGCTGGGCCGCCGCCGTGGTAGCCGCCGAAGGCAGTTGCCAAGGCCTGGGCCTGGACCAGGAAGCGCTGCTGGATGACGAACGTGCCGAACGGCTGATGGGCGAAATCCTCACCCCGGCGGAGCTTGAACGCCTGGACCGCCGCCAACTCGGCCTTACGGTGACCCTGACCTTCTCATTGAAGGAAAGCCTGTTCAAGACCCTCTACCCACTGACCCGCCAGCGCTTCTATTTTGAGCACGCCGAAGTGCTGGGATGGTCCGCCGATGGCCTGGCCAGCCTGCGCCTGCTCACCAACCTGTCGCCGCAGTGGCAGCATGGCGCAGAGCTGCAAGGCCAGTTTTGCCTGCAGGACGGCCACCTGCTCAGCCTGATCAGCGTCTGACCCTTACAGCGGTGCCTGTTGCCGTGGCCAGTTCAGGCTGAAGCAGGCACCGCCCAGCGCGGCACTGCGCCCCACCGTGGCCCGGCCCGCGTGCCAGTAGATGATCCGCCGCACGATCGACAGGCCCAGGCCATGCCCGCCCGATGCCCGTGTGCGGCTGTCGTCAAGGCGGGTGAACGGCGTGAAAATGCGGTCCCAGACCCCCTCGGGGATCCCTGGGCCGTCGTCCTCCACATCAATGCGGCAGCGTTGCTGCCCCAGCTGGTAGCTCAGGCGCACCTCGGACTCAGCATGGCGCATGGCATTGCCCACCAGGTTCTGCAGGGCCCGGTGCAGATAGCGTGGCTCGGCCTCGGCCCAGGCGCCATCAGCATCGGCCCCTTGGCAATCGCCACGCACCACCCGTATCTCGGCACGCAGCGGTGCCAGCTCTTCGATCACCCGGTCGAGCAAGGCATCCAGGTCGACCCGCTGGAACTGCAAGGCCGGCGCGCCCTGCTCCAGGCGGGCGTAGGTCAGCATTTCGTCGACCAGCTTGTCGAGGTCCTGGATATCCCCGTCCATACCCGCCAGGTGCTTGGCCCTGGCCTGCTCGGTGGTGGCGCTTTCAATCATCTCCAGGCCAAAACGCAGGCGCGCCACCGGCGTGCGCAGCTCGTGAGAAACCGCCCGCACCAGCTCACGCTGCATGGTCAGCGAGCGCTGCAGGTGCTCGGCCATACCGTTGAAGGCCGCTGCCAGGCGCCCTACCGAGTCGGCATCGCCGGCCGGCACGCGGGTGTCCAGGCTGCCCTGGGCAATGCGCGTGGCGGCAATCTCCAGGCCCGACACACGCCGCTCCAACTGACGCACCAGCAGGTAGACCACCAGGCCGATCAGGCACAGGCCAAGGAAGGCAATCAGGATCAACAACTGCGGCGGATAAGGATTGAGCTGGTAAAGCGGGCCGATTTCCAGCACCCACGGCGAGCCGGCCAGCCCGGCGAACACGCGGATCGAATCGCCATCCCTGCCCAAAGCCATGACCGTGTCGCCCTCTTCTACCCGGCGCCGCTGGTCGTCATCCAGGCTGACCCGCTCGATGCGCTGCAGGGCAACCCCGAAACCAAAGCCCTTGTCCCGCTTGATCTGCTCCAGCCGCTGCTGCTGCTCGCTTACCGGATAGCGCACCAGTTCATCGGCCAACAGATAGAGGGTGGCCCGCGCCAGCTGCTCGCTGACCTGTTTGATCTGTGCAACCAGCATCAGGTCTTCCTGGCCGACCTTGCGCAGCACCTGGGCGGCGTGCGGGCCGGTCTTCTCGACCACCACCAGGCCGCGATAAAGCCGCGCCCGCTGGCCGCCGTCGAGGGTGCGTGCAGTCATGGGTTGCAGCGTCAGCGGCACGCCGAGCAAGCGCTCCCAGATCAGCAACGAGCGCTTGCGTTCGGTCTCGTTCTGCAGCGCCAGGTTGTCGGCCATCAGGCTGAAGGTACCCTGGGCCAGGCCCTCGCGGTGCTGGGCGGCGCGTACTTCATTGACCAGGTGCAGGCTGAGCACGCCGAGCAGGGCCACCAGCACCAGCACGGCCAGCATGCCGCCATAGATGCGCAGGAAGATCGAGTTGTTCATGGCGCCTCGCCGACGAACAGGTAGCCCTTGCTGCGCAAGGTCTTGATCAGCCGTGGCTGGAGCGGGTCATCGCCGATCTTCGGGCGAATTTTCGAGATGCGGATGTCGATGGAGCGGTCCTGGCCGTCGTAGCCGACGCCGCGCAGCGCGGTGAAGATCTGCTCGCGTGTCAGCACCCGGCCGGCATTGCTGGCCAGCAGCCAGAGCAGGTCGAATTCGGCGCCGGTCAGCTCGATCAGTTGCTCACCCAGGCGCGCTTCGCGCAGGCGGTTGTCGATGCGCAGCGCACCGAAGGCCAGGTCCTGGCGCTTGCTGTCTGGCGCTTCGCTGCGGCGCAGCAGGGCCTGGATACGCGCCAGCAGCAGGCGTGGGCGCACGGGTTTGCAGACGTAATCGTCCGCCCCCAGGTCCAGGCCCTGGACCTGATCGAGTTCATCGCTGCGGGCAGTTAGCATGAGGATCGGGCCGGGGTACTGGCTGCGCACCCGACGGCAGATGCTCAGGCCGTCCTCGCCGGGCAGCATGAGGTCGAGGATGACCAGGTCGGGCTGGCTATCGACGATGCGCCGTACCGCACGGGCGCCATCGCCCTCGACGCTGACCTCGAAGCCGTTGGCTTGCAGGTATTCGGCGGTGAGGTCGGCCAGGCGCTGGTCGTCTTCGACAATGAGGATGCGGGGGGTGGGGTGGTCCATGGCTTTGGCCTTTGCTTGTTGTTTTTCTGTTGCCTGTACCGGCCTCTTCGCGGGCGCGCCCGCTCCCACAGGGACCGTACAGTTTTCAAGGCCTGCACAATACCTGTGGGAGCGGGCGTGCCCGCGAAAGGGCCGGCACAGGCAACATAACCCTTTAACCAAAAAGCAACATCACAGCCGGATACTACGTCCCACCATAAGCACTGCCAACCCGCCCGCAGCCCCGTCGACTGAACCGTTTTTTGTGATAGGGTTCGCGCCCGAAAAAAACTGCCCAGGGGCGGCAAAACGCAGAAAAATACTGCACACCACTTGGCACAAGGCCTACAGCGAATACCCACCATTCACTCACAAAGTACGCACAAGTTATCCACAGGCGCTCGCCTTGCAAAGCCCCCAATACCGCATTATCTTGTATCCCGATCGCAGCGAACCACTAGATATAGGGGTTCGTGCAAAATCACACACAAAAGTCAACCCGCAAAATCAAGCGATTTTCCGGTTGAACTTCAGGTGATTTCAGCAGCCATACCGCTCCTGCGGAGGCGACCGAGGCAAGCCCTTCCAGGGCCTTGTTCGGGTATGGGTGTGGCAGGCCAGGCCTGGCATCCATCAGCAACAGTTTTTGGGCCCAGCCCAGAACCTTTGACTTCGGCCAGGGAGCGGCAAGCCATTGCCCTTTATTCCTGAGTCTGTCCCGAAGTCGGTACGCCCGCGCGGGCGGATGCGCATGCATTGCGCATCCCCGCGAGGTTATCGAGCAAGTGGACGGAACGGTGGGCGCCCAAAAGGCGCCTGAACAATATAGAAACTGTGGAGACACCCACCCATGCAAACCGACACAACTCGCGAGAACCCGCAGGCCAAGGTGCCGCAGGCCGCCGATTCCAACCAGGATCTGGCTGCCACCGCCCCCGGCCAACTGCGCGTGATCAAGCGTAACGGCACTGTCGTCGCCTACACCGACGACAAGATCACCGTGGCCATCACCAAGGCGTTCCTCGCAGTTGAAGGCGGCACCGCCGCCGCTTCGTCGCGCATCCACGACACCGTCGCGCGCCTGACCGAGCAGGTTACCGCCACGTTCAAGCGTCGCATGCCATCGGGTGGCACCATCCACATCGAAGAAATCCAGGACCAGGTCGAACTGGCCCTGATGCGTGCCGGCGAGCAGAAAGTCGCCCGCGACTACGTGATCTACCGCGACCAGCGCGCCAAAGAACGCGCTACCCGCAGCAACGCCGACGCGGTGGTCGAGCCGCACCCGACTATCCGCATCACCCTGGCCGATGGCAGCCTGGCGCCGCTCGACATGGCCCGCCTGAACACCATCATCAGCGAAGCCTGCGAAGGCCTGGCCGAAGTCGATGGCGACCTGATCCAGCGCGAAACCCTGAAAAACCTGTACGACGGCGTGGCCATCAAGGACGTCAACACCGCCCTGGTGATGACCGCCCGTACCCTGGTAGAGCGCGAGCCGAACTACTCGTTCGTCACCGCCCGCCTGCTGATGGACACCCTGCGCGCCGAAGGCCTGGGCTTCCTCAACGTGGCCGAAAGCGCCACCCACCACGAGATGGCCGACCTGTACGCCAAGGCCCTGCCGGCCTACGTTGCCAAAGGTATCGAGTTCGAACTGCTGAACCCTGCCCTGGCCGACTTCGACCTGGAAAAACTGGGCAAGGCGATCAACCACGAGCGTGACCAGCAGTTCACCTACCTGGGCCTGCAGACCCTGTACGACCGCTACTTCATCCACAAGGATGGCGTGCGCTTCGAGCTGCCGCAGGTATTCTTCATGCGTGTGGCCATGGGCCTGGCGCTGGAAGAGAAAGACAAGGAAGCCCGTGCGATCGAGTTCTACAACCTGTTGTCGTCGTTCGACTACATGGCCTCGACCCCGACCCTGTTCAACGCCGGTACCCTGCGCCCGCAGCTGTCCAGCTGCTACCTGACCACCGTGCCGGACGACCTGTCGGGCATCTACCACGCGATCCACGACAACGCCATGCTGTCGAAATTCGCTGGCGGCCTGGGCAACGACTGGACCCCGGTCCGTGCACTGGGCTCTTACATCAAGGGCACCAACGGTAAATCCCAGGGCGTCGTGCCGTTCCTGAAAGTGGTCAACGACACCGCCGTTGCCGTGAACCAGGGTGGCAAGCGCAAAGGCGCTGTATGTGCGTACCTGGAAACCTGGCACCTGGACATCGAAGAGTTCATCGAGCTGCGCAAGAACACCGGTGATGACCGCCGTCGTACCCACGACATGAACACCGCCAACTGGATCCCTGACCTGTTCATGAAGCGTGTCTTCGATGACGGCAAGTGGACCCTGTTCTCGCCATCGGAAGTGCCAGACCTGCACGACCTGACCGGCAAGGCCTTCGAAGAGCGCTACGAGTACTACGAAGCCCTGACCGAGTACAACAAGATCAAGGTGTTCAAGACCATCCAGGCCAAAGACCTGTGGCGCAAGATGTTGTCGATGCTGTTCGAGACCGGCCACCCATGGCTGACCTTCAAGGACCCGTGCAACCTGCGTTCGCCGCAGCAGCACGTGGGCGTGGTCCACAGCTCGAACCTGTGCACCGAGATCACCCTGAACACCAACAAGGACGAGATCGCGGTCTGCAACCTGGGCTCGATCAACCTGCCGAACCACATCGTCGATGGCAAGCTGGACACCGCCAAGCTGCAACGCACCGTGAACACCGCCGTGCGCATGCTCGACAACGTGATCGACATCAACTACTACTCGGTGCCGCAAGCGCGTAACTCGAACTTCAAGCACCGCCCGGTCGGCCTGGGCATCATGGGCTTCCAGGATGCGCTGTACCTGCAGCACATTCCGTACGGCTCCGATGCGGCCGTCGAGTTCGCCGACAAGTCGATGGAAGCGGTCAGCTACTTCGCCATCCAGGCTTCCTGTGACCTGGCCGACGAGCGTGGCGCCTACGAGACCTTCCAGGGTTCGCTGTGGTCCAAGGGCATCTTGCCGCTGGACTCGCAACAGATCCTGATCGAAGCCCGTGGCCAGAAGTACATCGACGTCGACCTGAACGAGAGCCTGGACTGGGCGCCAGTGCGTGCCCGCGTGCAGAAAGGTATTCGTAACTCGAACATCATGGCCATCGCGCCAACCGCGACCATCGCCAACATCACTGGCGTATCGCAGTCGATCGAGCCGACCTACCAGAACCTGTACGTGAAATCGAACCTGTCGGGCGAGTTCACCGTGATCAACCCGTACCTGGTTCGCGACCTGAAGGCCCGCGGCCTGTGGGACTCGGTCATGATCAACGACCTGAAGTACTACGACGGTTCGGTGCAGCAGATCGAGCGTATCCCGCAAGAGCTGAAAGACCTGTACGCCACTGCGTTCGAAGTTGAAACCAAGTGGATCGTCGACGCTGCCTCGCGTCGCCAGAAGTGGATCGACCAGGCTCAGTCGCTGAACCTGTACATCGCTGGCGCCTCGGGCAAGAAGCTGGACGTGACCTACCGCATGGCCTGGTACCGTGGTCTGAAAACCACTTACTACCTCCGTGCCCTGGCCGCGACCAGCACCGAGAAGTCGACCATCAACACCGGCAAGCTCAACGCCGTTTCCAGCGGTGGCGACAGCGCCCCGGTCCAGGCTGCCGGCCCAGCGCCAGTGCCGAAGGCCTGCGCGATCGACGAGCCTGACTGCGAAGCCTGCCAGTAAGGCCTGAATGCCGCGCGGGGTGCCCATGGGTGCCCCGCGCGGCATTTTTGCATCCGCGCCCCGGAGAAACCTTGCCCTTTGCCCAGCGCTCGCGCGGCTCGGTAAAAGAACAGGACCTCTCAAAAAAGGATGTAAGCCCATGGCGCGGAAAAAACTGGCATCACGCAAGATTGGTCGCAACGCTGAAACCGGCCGCTTCACCTCGGTGGAGCAGGCACGCAAGCACCCCAAGACACACATAGTCGAAACGCTGCATAACCCACGCAGCTAACGCGGTCATTGTGGGAGCGGCCTTGTGTCGCGATAGGGCCGCGAAGCTGCCCCGGCGACTCATGCTGCGAAGCTGCAATTC
>NZ_JBDJLK010000124.1:0-11259 GCF_039673335.1 Pseudomonas sp. TWI929 | reverse complement strand
TCCCGTCGTTCGTTTTTTTAGTGGGGAACCTCCTCTCCCCGGGGCTCGCCGGCGCCCCCCCCCCCCCGACGCAAGGCCGCTCCTACAGAGGACCGCGTCACCGCTGACCGGTCAGGCCGTTTCCGGGTAGCTGTACTCGAACACCCGGACCACCTCGGAGGCATGCCACGATGCCGCCTCCATGCCATCGACCGGCCCGGTGAAACGCCCCAGGCGCTCCACGCATTCGAAAAAGCCGGTACGCGGCAAACGGCTGGCGCCCTGGCTGATCACCAGCGAGCTGCGCAATGGCTGCTCGGCACGGGCGTCCAACACCGCCAGGTACTCCAGCGCGGCGGTCAGCGTCTGCATGGCCGGGCTGGGCAATTGCAAGCGCTCGATCAGCGCTCGGTAAGTCAGCAAGTGACGTTGACGACGGGCCAGGTCAAGCTCGCCCAGCAGGTTATCCCAGTGCTGACGGCTGATCCTGACCTGGCTCATGATGGCTCGCTCCAGCCAGCCACCCCCAAATGCCAGGCCAGGGCGCGGCGGATGGCTGCGTCCGGTTGCCGTTCGCCCGATTCGATCATTGCCAGGTAAGCCGGGCTCACCCCGACATTGCGCGCCAGTTGCTCAGGGGCAATGCCCTTGGCCTGGCGAATCTGCGCCACTTCACTGAACGCCGGCAATGGCGCACTGGCAGTGGCACTGCTCGCTTCACTGGCAACCGCCTCTGCTGGCGCCTGCCCCGCTGCCTTGAGCAACGCCTGGTACTGCTCCCAGGGAACGACGGCGTACTCGGGTTGACCGTCCCGGCTAATGACCTGAATACCCATTACAAAACCCCTCAAAAAGGATTACAGCATGTAATCCGTAGGCATAACCCTTATGCCAATTATATTACCAACTCTGGGGTCTGTGCAGTTGAGGCGCAATTGTGCTGCAGTTGAGCTCCAATTGAGCAGGAGTTCAAGCCAGTTTCACGGCGTATTGCGCTCCAAACGCAGCGCTTCCGGCGTGGCTGGCAAACGCTCCACCACGCGCAGCCGTTCAGGCGCCTGCTTGTCGCGCCAGGCCTTGAAGCGCGCCAGCTCGTCGGCCACGGTCTTCAGCACCCAACCCAGTACGGCGATGTCGTCGAGGAAGCCCACACCCAGCAGCCAGTCGGGGATGGCATCGATCGGGCTGACGAAATACAACAGGCCGGCGACGATGGTGACCAGCGCCTTGGGGCTGATGGCGCGGTATTCGCCGCGCCACCACGCCAGGCACAGCGACTGCAGCAGCTTCACGTCCTCGCGCAGTTGGCCGAGCCTTGGGCCCTTGCGGGCTACCGCGAACAGCAGGGCCGGCAACCGGCCACGGCTGAGCAAGCGCTCGGCCAAGGGCAAGAAACGGGTGAAATTCCAGGGTGCGCTCATGGAGCCTCCGAGAGGGGAAAGGTTATCCACATTTATTGTGGATAACCTTGTGAACAGGGCGACGTTTCGGACCCCAGGTGCCTGCCAGGCAAGGGCCCCGGTCAGATCGGGCGTTTTTTACACAGTCGTTTCATACCGTGGTTACCTAAGCCGCAAACGATTTGCGTCAGAAGCATCCTACTGCTTCACGCTACTTTTCCTCGGACAGTATCAGCAGTTGCAGGTTCGTCCAACCACCGGCCGCACAAACGAAAACGCCCCGTCATGACGGGGCGTTTCATGTGGGCCAGCCAGTGTTACTTGGCAGGCGCTTCGGCTGGGGCTTCAGCAGGGGCTTCGGCGTCCGGCTCGGCGCCTTGCAGCTGGGCCTGGTCCTTGATGGCGATCAGCTCAAGGTCGAACACCAGTACCGAGTTGGCCGGGATCAGCGGGCTTGGGCTCTGTGCGCCGTAGGCCAGTTCAGCCGGGATGAACAGCTTGTACTTCTCGCCGACGTGCATCAACTGCAGGCCTTCGACCCAACCTGGGATCACGCCGCTGACCGGCAGGTCGATCGGGCTGCCGCGCTCTACGGAGCTGTCGAACACCTTGCCATCGATCAGCTTGCCTTCGTAGTGGACGGTAACCACGTCAGTCGGCTTTGGCTGCGGGCCGTCGGCCTTCTTCACCACTTCGTACTGCAGGCCCGAGGCAGTGGTGACCACGCCTGGCTTCTTGGCGTTTTCTTCGAGGAACTTCTTGCCGGCGGAGGCGGCTTCTTCGCTGGCCTTGGCCAGGCGCTCTTCGGCACGCTTCTGCAGCGAGGTGAAGGCTTCTACCAGCTCTTCGTCCTTGATGCGCTGCTCTTTCTTGCCAACGGCGTCTTCGATGCCGAGGGCGACTGCTTTCGAATCAAGGTCTTCCATGCCTTCCTGAGCCAGGCTCTTGCCCATGTTCAGGCCGATACCGTAGGAGGCTTTCTGTGCCGGAGTCTTCAGCTCGGGGCTGCTGGCTTGTTGATCACAGCCAGCCAGTACCAGGCCTACCAGGGCAACCGCAGCCGCCAAACGATGCTGTTTCATGCTATTTCCTTGTTCATGCGCCATAAGGGCAATCAGGGTAAAGCCGCGAGCTTAGCAGGCGGCCATGACCAATGGCTACCGGCATAGGAGCGGGTTTTGATAAGGAAGTTCAGTAGTTAAACGGTTATTCATCCAAGGGATTGCAGCCACTGGCCAGTATTGACCCGTTGTGCCACTTTTGCGCGGTTTTGCCGGGGATTTATTTCGCTGGATTCTGAGCAACCTGCATCGGCCCTATCGCCGGCAAACCTGCATTCAAGGGTAGTTGCCCTCACGGTACTCCCCTGCCACCTCGCGCAGCACCTCGCACACCCACTGCCCCGGCAGGCTTTGCGCCAAGGCGGCATTACGGCAAATGCCAACCGAACCACCCGGCTCGCGCACCCCCAGGTCGAGCTCGACCAGTTCGCCACGGCGCAGGTCGAGCAACACCGCATCGCGCGGCGCCACCCATACCGCATCGCTGCCCAGCAGGTAGCGGCGGCTCAAGGCCAGGGACAGGGTTTCCAGGCGTTGCGCCGGCATCTGGATGCCGCATTGCACGAACAGGCTGTCGGCATGCTGGCGAATGGTGGTGCCCGCAGGCGGCAATACCAGCGGGTAATGCCCCAC
Source organism: Pseudomonas sp. TWI929 (assembly GCF_039673335.1). Lineage (NCBI taxonomy): Bacteria > Pseudomonadati > Pseudomonadota > Gammaproteobacteria > Pseudomonadales > Pseudomonadaceae > Pseudomonas > Pseudomonas sp. TWI929. The sequence continues at coordinate 8,186 of NZ_JBDJLK010000124.1, read as the reverse complement.
CTGGGCACGCTCCACCGGCGTGCTGGCCAGCAGCGGGTGGCCCGGCCGCACCACCAGGCTCATCGATTCGCTGTACAAGTGCTCGAACGACAGGCCCTGGATCTGCGGGCTGTCGGTCATGCGCCCGACCACCAGTTCCAGCTCGCCCAGGTGCAACTGGCCGAGCAGCTGGGCGCTGACCCCGGTGACCACACTGATCAGCAGCGCCTCATGCCGCTGGTGCAGGCGGCACAGCACTTCAGGCATGAGCAGGCCTTCGACCGTGGACAGCACGCCGATGCGCACCTGCGACGGCGCCCGTGCTTCGCCACGCAGGCTGCTGACGCCGTCGCGCAGGGCCTGCACGCTGGGCCCGGCATAGCGCATGAAACGCGCCCCGGCCGGGGTCAGTTCGACGCCCTGATGGCTGCGCGCGAACAGCCGCGTTTCCAGCAGGTCTTCGAGTTCCTTGAGGGTCTTGGAGATGGCCGGCTGGCTGATCGCCAGAATGTCGGCAGCCCTGGCCAGGCTGCCCTGCCGGGCAATCTCCAGGAAGCACAGCAGGTGGCGGTACTTGATGCGGGTGTCTAAGTTCATGCAGCAAGCTTACCGCAATGCCGCTTGCAGATAACCTGCACGGGCCTCTTCGCGGGTGAACCCGCTCCCACAGGAACCCGCACAACCTTCCAGGCCCTGTAGGAGCGGGTTTACCCGCGAAGAGGCCCGTGCAAGCAGCAGATGAATATCAGGCCACTGCCAGTTCTACCGCCTCACCATTCAACCGCACCGGCCACACCCGCAAACGCTGCCCACCATCCTCCAGGCACTCTCCGCTCTGCAGGCTGAAATGCTGCTTGTACAACGGCGCCGCCACCACCAGCTCGCCCTGCACACTGCCCACCAGCCCGCGGCCGATGATATTGGCGCCGGAGCGTGGGTCGCGGTTGTCCACCGCGTACAGCGGCTGGGCCTGCCCCGGCAGGTAGAACAGTGCCACCTGGGCACCGTCGAGCCACACCACCACCCCGGAGTCGGCCACCAGGTCTTGCGCCTGGCATACCGCCTGCCAGTTCACTTGGGTTTTCACAGCAGCATTGGACAGGTTCATCAGATAGCCTCCTCGACAGTGGGGATCAGGTGCAGCGGTGCAACAGGCCGGCGTTGCTCGCGTTCGCGCACGAAGTGCACGTCCGGGTCGGCGCGCTGGTCGTTGACGAAAGTACGGAAGCGCTTGAGCTTCTCGGGGTCATTGAGGGCGTTGGCCCACTCGCATTCATACTGGTCGACCACATGCTGCATCTGCGCTTCCAGCTCGCTGGCGAGGCCCAGGCTGTCGTCGATGATCACCTGTTTCAGGTAGTCCAGCCCGCCCTCCAGGTTCTCGCGCCACACCGACGTGCGCTGCAACTTGTCGGCGGTGCGGATGTAGAACATCAGCACGCGGTCGATCAGGCGCACCAGGGTTTCGTCGTCGAGGTCGGTGGCGAACAGCTCGGCATGCCGCGGGCGCATGCCGCCGTTGCCGCACACGTAGAGGTTCCAGCCTTTGTCGGTAGCGATCACGCCGATGTCCTTGCTCTGCGCCTCGGCACATTCGCGGGTGCAGCCAGACACGGCGAACTTGAGCTTGTGCGGGCTGCGCAGGCCCTTGTAGCGGTCTTCCAGGCGCAGGGCCATGCCCACGCTGTCCTGCACGCCATAACGGCACCAGGTGCTGCCGACGCACGACTTCACCGTGCGGGTCGACTTGCCGTAGGCGTGGCCAGTTTCGAAGCCGGCCTCGATCAGCTCGCCCCAGATCAGCGGCAGCTCGTGCAGCTGGGCGCCAAACAGGTCGATGCGCTGGCCACCGGTGATCTTGGTGTACAGGTCGTACTTCTTGGCTACCTGGCCGATGACGATGAGCTTGTCGGGGGTGATTTCACCACCCGGGATGCGCGGTACCACCGAGTAGGTGCCGTTTTTCTGCATGTTGGCCATGAAGGTGTCGTTGGTGTCCTGCAGCGGTACCAGCGCCGGGTCCATGATTGGCTGGTTCCAGCACGAGGCAAGAATGTTGCCCACCGCCGGCTTGCAGATGTCGCAGCCAACGTGGCCCTTGCCATGGCGTTCAAGCAGTTCGCTGAAGGTGCGGATGCCCTCCACCCGCACCAGCCCGTACAGCTCCTGACGGGTGTAGGCGAAGTGCTCGCACAGGCTCTTGTCCACTGCCACGCCGCGGGCAGTCAGCTCATGCTCGAACACCTGCTTGAGCAAGGCTGCACAACCGCCGCAGCCGGTGGCGGCCTTGGTGCAGCCCTTGACGGCGGCGAGGTCGCTGCAGCCACTGTCGATGGCGGCGCAGACCGCGCCCTTGCTGACGTTGTGGCAGGAGCAGATGGTCGCGCTGTCGGGCAGCGCGTCGGCGCCCAGGGCCGGCGCACCGCCACTTTGCGGCAAGATCAACGCCGCCGGGTCGGCCGGCAGGGCGATGCCGTTCTGGGCATACTGCAGCAAGGTGTCGTAGTAGCTGTTGTCGCCGACCAGCACCGCGCCGAGCACGTGCTTGCCGCTGGCATCCACCACCAGTCGGCGGTAAGCACTGTTGGCCTCGTCGATGAAGCGGTAGCTGCGTGAGCCTGGGGTGGCACCGTGGGCATCGCCAATCGAGCCGACATCCACGCCCAGCAGCTTGAGCTTGGTCGACATGTCGGCGCCAGTGAAGGCCACCGCCGCCTCGCCCATCAGCAACGCCGCCAGGTTACGCGCCATGCTGTAGCCCGGGGCGACCAGGCCGAACACGCTGCCGTTCCACGATGCGCACTCGCCGATGGCGAAGATGCGTGGGTCGCTGCTGCGGCAGTGGTTGTCGATCACCACACCGCCACGTGCAGCGATGTCCAGGCCGCTGGCACGGCCCAGGGCATCCTGCGGGCGGATACCGGCGGAGAACACGATGAGGTCGGTTTCCAGGTGCTCGCCGCCATCGAAGTTCATGCGGTAGCGGTAGGCTTCACCGGCGCTGATCGACTGAGTGGCGCGCGACAAGTGCACGCCCACGCCCAAGGCTTCGATCTGCGCCTTGAGCGCGGCACCGCCCTCGCCGTCCAACTGGACCGGCATCAACCGTGGGGCGAATTCCACCACGTGGGCTTCCAGGCCCAGCGACTTGAGGGCGTTGGCCGCTTCCAGGCCGAGCAGGCCACCGCCCACCACCACGCCACGGCGGGCATTGGCTGCGGCAGCACGAATGCCATCGAGATCGTCGAGGGTGCGATAAACCAGGCGGGCATTGCCGCTGGAGCCTTCGATCGGCGGCACGAAGGGGTACGATCCGGTGGCCAGCACCAGTTGGTCATAGCCGTAGCGGCCCTCGGCGGTGACCACCTCGCAACGTTCGCGATCGATTTCCAGCACCGCTTCGCCGAGGTGCAGGTGCACGCCGTTGGCGTTGTAGAAACCGTGTTCGCACAGGGCCAGGGTTTCGGCACAGCTGCCGCCGAAGTATTCGGACAGGTGCACACGGTCGTAGGCGCGTTGGCGCTCTTCGCCGAACACCCGCACGTCGAAGCGCTGCAGGGCGCCGCGGCTGACCAGTTGTTCGACGCAATGGTGGCCGACCATGCCGTTGCCGACGATGACCAGTCGCTCTCGTTGCCCGCTGCTCGCTGTTGCCTACATAAGCCGATCCTCGATCAAAAAAAAAGCGCCTGGAGCCGAAGCTCCAGGCGCCTTTGCCTGTATTCATCACGGTAGGGGGCCCGGGTTGATCGCCGTTGATCAGTGGGCTTTGTTGTATCTGGGGTAAAGCAGGGACTGTGCCAATTGGGTTGCCTGTACCGGCCTCTTCGCGGGTAAACCCGCTCCTACAGGGATTTCCACAGGTTTCCAGACTTGCACAGTACCTGTGGGAGCGGGTTTACCCGCGAAGAGGCCGGCACAGACAATGCACATTCACAGTGCACATCAACCCATCCCGGTGCACTCAGTACACATCCCGCCGATAGCGCCTGGCTTTGCCCAAGCCTTCGACATAGGCCGCCGCAGCCGCCGCATCCATACAGCCATGCTCGGCCACGATCGCCCGCAACGCCGCATCCACATCCTTGGCCATGCGCTGAGCATCACCACACACATAGAAGTAAGCGCCCGCCTCCAGCCACTGCCACAGCTGCGCGCCCTGTTCGAGCATGCGGTGCTGCACATAAACCTTTTCGGCCTGGTCCCGCGAAAACGCTGTATCCAGCCGCAAGTGCCCTGCTGCCTGCCAGGCCTGCAGTTGGTCCTGGTAATAGAAATCGCTGGCCGCGTACTGCTCGCCAAAGAACAGCCAGTTACCCCCTTTTGCCCCCCGTGCTTCACGCTCTTCGAGGAAGGCACGGAACGGCGCAATGCCGGTGCCGGGGCCGACCATGATCACCGGCACGCTGTCGTCCTCGGGCAGGCGGAAGTGCTTCGACACCTGCGGGAAGATCGCCACCTTAAACGCCTGCACACGGTCGGCAAGGAAGCTTGAGCACACACCTTTACGTTCGCCATAGCGCACCGTCGATACGGTCAGATGCACCTGGTCCGGGTGTGCCAGCGGGCTGGAACTGATCGAGTAGAGGCGCGGCTGCAACGGTTTGAGCAGCTCCAGCCAGCTGGCCAGCGGCAACTGCTGGGGGAACGCGCGCAACACATCGACCAGCTGCCGGCCCCACAACCAGTCCTGCAGTTCGGCCTTGCACTCGGGCTGCAGCAGGCGTTGCAGGCCCGGGGCATTGTCGGCAAATGCCTGCAACTGCTGCGCGGTAACCTTGGCGATTTCCAGGTGGGTTTGCAGGGCTTCGGCCAGCGGCATGGCGGGCTGGCCTTTCAGCTCTACCATGGCCAGGCCATCGAGCTGCATCAGCGCCAGCAGTTCGTCGACCAGCGCCGGGCAGTTGCGCGACCACACGCCCAGGGCATCACCGGCGGCATAGGTAAAGCCGCTGCCGCTCAGGTCGAAGACCAGCTGGCGGGTTTCCTTGCTGGCACCCGGGCCGTTGAGCAGGCGGTTCTCCAGCAAGGTAGCGGCCCAGGGTTGCTGCTTGCTGTAGGCCGCCACAGGTGCCGGCTCGCTGAGCGGCAGCGGCGCATCGGCGCTGCCCAGGGTGGGCAGCAGCGCGTCGAGCCAGGCGGCGAAGGCGTCGTCGAAGTCCGGTTCGCAATCCACCCGCTGCAGCAGGCGCCGGCCACCCAGCTCGGCCAGGCGCTGGTCGAGCTTGCGGCCAAAACCGCAGAACTGGTCGTAACTGGAGTCGCCGAGGGCCAGCACAGCATAGGGCAGCTCGGCGCAGTGGGCGCCCTCCTCACCCTGCAAGGCCTGCCAGAACGTCGCCGCGCTATCAGGCGCGTCGCCATCGCCAAAGGTACTGGCAATCAGCAGCACGCTAGCCGCACCCTGCAGCTGGTGCGGGCTGACCGCCTCCATGCAGCTGAGTTGCACGTCGAGGCCAGCACCGCGCAGGCGTTCGGCACAGCGTTCGGCCAGCAGCTCGCCGTTACCCGTCTGCGAGGCCCACAGCACTTGGTGCCGTGGCGTTGCCTGCGGCGCAATGGGCAGCGCCGCAGGCTGGGCGAACAGCCCGGCCAACAGGCCATCGATGAACAGCCGGCGGTTGGCGGCCAGCGGCGCACCGGCCGGCAGGCTGGGCACCCCCTCGGCGCGGCCCTGGTCCAGGCCCAGCAGGAAGCCTTGCAGGTAGTGGCGCTCTTCCTCGGCCAGCACCGGAGCCGGCAGGGTATCCAGGCCAAGCAGACGGGACAGGGTGGCAGTTGGCATGCGGGCGGGCTCCGGAATGGCAGTGTTCAGTTCAAGGGCTTCGATGCGCTCGCCTGCGACCCGCTCCAGGGCCACGGCGCAGTGTTTGAATGCAGGCTGCAGCGACAGCGGGTCGACCGCGTCGCAGGTCACGGCGTTGATCGCCAGCTGCTCGCCGAACAGGTCGTTCCAGTGGAACGGCGCAAAGCAGTTGCCTGGCATGACCCGCTCGCTGATGCGCGCTGGCAGCACGGCTTGACCGCGGCGCGAGCGAATGGCCACCTGGTCCTTTTCAGCAATGCCTAGCCGGGCGGCATCGTCGGGGTGGATTTCAACGAAGGGGCCGGGCTCCAGCTTGTTCAGCGCCGGCACCTTGCCGGTCTTGGTCAGGGTGTGCCACTGGTGCTGTACGCGGCCGGTATTCAGCACCATGGGGTAGCCGTCATCCGGCAGCTCTGGTGCCGGCAACCACGGCCGGGCGAAGAAACGCGCCTTGCCGCTGGCAGTCGGGAAGGCCAGCGCCGGGTGCTCTCCCTGGGCGCTCTGCAGCAGCGTCTGGCTGCTGCCGTCGTTAAGGTAGCGCAACGGGCTGCGGTCGCTGTCACGGCCTGGCGCGCAAGGCCACTGGCGCGGCTGCTGGCGCAGTTCGGCATAACCGATGCCACGCAGGTCGTAACCGGTTGCGGGGTTATGGAAGCGGCGGATTTCTTCATACACCGCTTCGGCATCGGGGTAGTCGAAAGCGTCGGCGTAGCCCATGGCGCAGGCGACCCGGGCGATGATCTGCCAGTCTGGCAGGCTCTGCCCGGGCGGCTCGACGGCACGTGGCATCAGGGTGAGGTTGCGCTCACTGTTAATCATCACGCCTTCGCCTTCAGCCCACAGCGCGGCCGGCAACAGGATGTCGGCGTAGCGGTTGGTTTCGGTGTCGAGGAAGGCGTCCTGAGTAATCACCAGCTCGGTCTGGCGCAGGCCATCGATCACCTGCTGGCGGTTGGCGACACTGGCCACCGGGTTGCTGCAGATAACCCAACAGGCCTTTACCTCGCCGCTTTTCATCTGTTCGAACAGCGCCACCGTGCCCTCGCCGCCTTCGCTGCGCAGGCTGCCCGGGGGCAATTGCCATTGCTGCTCGACGAAGGCGCGGTCTTGCGCCACCAGGGCCGAGCGCTGCCCGGGCAGGCCAGGGCCCATGTAGCCCATCTCGCGGCCGCCCATGGCGTTGGGCTGGCCGGTCAGCGAGAACGGCCCACTGCCGGGGCGGCAGATGGCACCCGTGGCCAGGTGCAGGTTGCAGATGGCGTTAGTGTGCCAGGTACCATGGATGCTCTGGTTCAGGCCCATGGTCCAGCAGCTCATCCAATCGTTGGCAGTGCCAAGCCATTCTGCTGCCTTGATGATGTCGGCCTCGGCCAGCCCGGTGATGGCGGCCACGCGCTCGGGCGTGTAGTCATCGAGGAAGGCCGGCAGTTCGTCCCAACCCTCGGTGTGGCGGGCGATGAAGTCGGGGTTGGTGTGACCATTACGGTGCAGCAGATGCAACAGGCCGTTAAGCAAGGCCATGTCACTGCCGGGGCGCACCTGCAGGAACAGGTCGGCCTTGTCGGCGGTGGCGCTGCGCCGTGGGTCGACGACGATCAGCTTGGCCCCGGCCTTGACCCGGTCGAGCAGGCGCAGGAACAGGATCGGGTGGCAGTCGGCCATGTTGGCGCCGATCACCAGAAATACCTCGGCGTGCTCGAAGTCCTGGTAGCTGCCGGGTGGGCCATCAGCGCCGAGCGACAGCTTGTAGCCACTACCGGCGCTGGCCATGCACAGGCGCGAGTTGGACTCGATGTGGCGGGTGCGAATGAAGCCCTTGGCCAGCTTGTTGGCCAGGTACTGGGCCTCCAGCGACATCTGCCCGGACACGTACAGCGCCACGGCGTCTGGGCCGTGCTGGTCGATGATGCCGCGCAGGCGTACAGCTGCGGCGGTAATGGCTTGGTCCATGCCGGTGCGCGCCGGCTGCTGGCTGCGCTGTTGACGCAGGTAGGCGTTTTCCATGCGCCCGGCGGCGCTCAGCGGCAAGTGTGCGGTGAGGCCTTTGGTGCACAGGCGGCCGTAGTTGCTGGGGTGCTGCTTGTCGCCGCTGATCTTGCCGACCTTGCCATCGGCAACGCTCATGACGATGCCGCAGCCAACGCCGCAATAGGGGCAGACGCTGCGTACTTCGCTATTGGCCATGGGCGGGCTCCTGTTGGAACGCAAAAAGGCGCCGGTTGCCCCGGCTTGCTGAGCAAGCGGGGCAACACGGCGCCTTTGTCGTGAGGTTTTGCGGGCTGTCGACGTTGATGGCCCGGGTTGGGGTAAGTCAGCAATTAATGGGCCAGCTGTGCCGGCCCTTTCGCGGGTAAACCCGCTCCCACAGGTACATCACTGCCCTCAGGCCTTGTGATATCCC
>NZ_JBDJLK010000123.1:0-11462 GCF_039673335.1 Pseudomonas sp. TWI929 | reverse complement strand
CAGGGAACGGGTAGAGTCGACCAGGCGGCGGTCATCGGCCTGGTCGCCGACGTTCAGCGGCAAGGCACCGAAGACACTGCCGGCGGAAACCCGCTGCAGGCCGTTGACGCGAATGTCGGCGATCCTGAACGGTGAGGCCTGGGCCAGTGTGGCTTGCAGCAACAGGATGGAGAGCATCAGGCGCGGGTAGTTCATCGGGGGTTCCAGACAAGCGGATTCGGAGGGGGCAAGCGCGGGCAACCCGCATGCAGCGGGCGATGAGGATAAGGGCGGGCTGTGTACGGCGCGGTTAGCCGAGGGTAAAGATGTGTAAAGTCCGACCGGGCGGCGGTGACAGTGCCCGCGCGCGGGGTGATCATTAACGCCCCTGCAATTGCGATATCTGGCCCTGATGATCCCTGTGCTGCTGGTCGACGACGACCGCGAACTGACTGAAATGCTCTCTTTGTACCTGGCCCGCGAAGGCTTCCAGGCCACGGCCGTGGGCAGCGGCGAAGAGGGCGAGACCCAGGCGCTGTCCGGCCATTACCAGGTGGTGGTGCTGGATGTGATGTTGCCGGGTATCTCGGGCATCGAAGTGCTGCGCCGCGTGCGTGCGCGCAGCCAGGTGCCGGTGCTGCTATTGACCGCCCGCGGCGACAACATCGACCGCATCGCCGGCCTTGAGCTGGGGGCTGATGACTATGTGCCCAAGCCCAGCTCCCCCGGCGAACTGGTGGCACGCCTGCGGGCGATACTGCGCCGCGTGCAGCCACACCTGATGGGTGAAGCCAGTGCACCCGAGGCGCCGGACCAGGTGCGCAGTGGCGCATTGAAAATGTGGCCGGGCCGGCGCGAGGCGCACTGGGGCACAGCCACGCTGGAGCTGACCGGCTCAGAGTTCAGCCTGCTTGAGGCGCTGGCTCGCCAGGCTGGCCAGCTGGTCAGCAAGCAGGACCTGTCACTCAATGCCTTGGGCCGGCCGCTGACCCGTTACGACCGGCGCATCGACGTACACGTCAGCAGCATCCGGCAAAAACTCGGCCCGCGTGCCGACGGTAGCAGCTGGATCCAGAGCGTGCGCGGCATGGGCTACATGCTGATCGTCGAATGATGCGCCGGCGCCTGTTCTGGAAGCTTTTTCTGGCGTTCTGGCTGGCCAACACCCTGACCTTCCTGGTGGGGGCGGGTGCCTTCATGCTCAATGACATGCGCGGCGACACCCCCGGGCTGCGTTCGCTGCTGGCCACCGAGCTGCAAATGCTCGAACGGCATGGCGAGCGGGCCGGCCAGCAATTACTGGACGTGTCGCCACAGCCGCCGGATGTGCAGGTGGGCCTTTACGACGATCAAGGCCGCTTGTTGGCGGGCAGCACGGTGCACACGGCCCGTTTCGAGCAGGCACTGATCGACCGCGACGGCCGCCCGCTGGTGCTGCGTGCTTCGGTGGCCACCCGTGTGGGTATGGCACCACGCCCACCCAACCTGGGCCCATTTGTGACAGGCGCCCTGATGAGCGCGGTGTTCGCGCTGTTGTGCAGCCTGTACCTGACTCGCCCGCTGGCCTGGCTGCGTGAGGCCATGGGCCAGGTCGCCCAGGGCCGCTTCGATGTGCGGGTAAGGCCGCGGCTGGGCAAGCGCCGCGACGAGATCGTCGAACTGGCTGAAGACTGCGACCGCATGGCGGGCCAGCTCAAGGCCCTGGTGCAGGCGCAGCAGAACCTGCTGCATGATATTTCCCACGAACTGCGTTCACCGCTGACCCGCATGCATGCCGCCATCGGCCTGATGCGCCAGCAGCCCGACCGGCACGACATGCTGGAGCGGGTCGAGCGCGAGTCGCGGCGCATGGACGACCTCATCGAGCAGTTGTTGACCCTGGCCCGCGCCCAGTCCCGGCAGGGCAACAGCGACTTTGCCAGCGTGGATGTGGTTGAGCTGCTGGCGCAGATCGTCGAAGACGCCCGTTTCGAGGCTGGCATGAAGCAGTGCCAAGTGTCCTTGCAGGCCCAGGGTGCGTTTCTCATCCATGGTCACGAAGAGCTGCTGTACCGGGCGTTCGAGAACATCATCCGCAACGCCGTGCGCTACACAGCAGCCGGCACCGGGGTATTGGTGGAGGCCGCCTTGGCCGCTGGCGGGCAAGGTTTGCAGGTCAACGTCAGCGACCATGGCCCGGGCGTCGACCCGGCGCGCCTGCAGCGCATCTTCGAGCCGTTCGACCGTGGCACTGACAGCAACGGTGACGGCTTTGGCCTGGGCCTGGCGATCGCCCAGCGGGCCATTGCCCTGCACGGCGGCAACATCACTGCAATGGCTGCGGCCAGTGGCGGCTTGCGGGTACGCATCGAGCTGCCGCAGGGCAGCGCTACTTGAAGCCGGCCACTGCGTGCGGAACGTAGGGCGCCTGCAATCGCGCTACCTCGTCCGAGACCAGGGCTGCTGCGCAGCCCATCGCCGGCAAGCCAGCTCCCACAGGTACTGCACATGGCTTGCCGGCGATGGGGCCATTACAGGCAGCTTAATCCGTAAGGGTTGGCACAAACATGCCCGTCTTCACATTGCTCATCGACACCAGCGTCTTGAAGCGCTTGACGTTATTGTTTTCGAAAAACAGCTCGCGGGTCAGCTGGGTGTACTGCTCCATGTGCCGCACCAGCATGATCAGCACGAAGTCGCATTCCCCGGCTACGTAGTAGCATTGCTGCACCTGCGGGCAGGCGAGGAAAGTGCGCTTCATCTCGTCCAGCAGGTCAAGCCGCTCGTTCTCCACTTCTACCTCGGTGATCACGGTCAGCGTGTAACCCAGCTGCTCCGCGTTCACCTGCGCCACGGTGCCGCGGATCACGCCGTCGGCGGCCATCTTCTTCAGCCGCCGATTGACCGCCGCCGAAGACAGGTTTACCTGCGCACCAAGGTCCAGCTGGGAAGTACCGGCATCGCGTTGCACGGCATCGAGCAGGGCCAGGTCGAAGTGATCGAGGGGCATGAAGGGTCTCCGTTAATGAACAGCGCTAAATGCCGCGAAAACGTAATAGAAGTGCATGCAAAGGCCAAAAATCAAGATTTTCTTACGGCGCGAGCGAATAAAATTCTCCCATGAACAAAAACACCGGTGTGTTGCCATGGCTGTACACCCAGGGAGAAACGGTTGATGAATGCGAGTACTCCACTGCAACTGAACGGCCCTTTGCTGCTACAGCAGATCCGTGAACTCGGCCAGGTAGGCGCTGATGCCACGCACGGCGGGCGCACCCGCATCGCACTGACCGATGCCGAAAAAGCCGGGCGCGACCTGCTGGTCGGCTGGATGCGCGAGCTGGACCTCGATGTGCAGGTCGACCGTATCGGCAATATTTTCGGCACCTTGCGAGCACCTGGTGACAGCGGCGACCAGCGCCCGCTGATGATGGGCTCGCACATCGACACCGTCACCAACGCCGGTGCCCTGGATGGCTGCTATGGCGTGCTGGCCGGGTTGGCGGTGATCCGCGCCTACCGCGATGCCGGGCGCTTGCCCGAGCGTTCGATCACAGTCGGCGCTTCTACCAACGAGGAGGGGGTGCGCTACCAGCCCGACATGATGGGTTCACTGGTATACGCTGGCGGCCTGCCGCTGCAGCAGGCACTGGATACCCTCGGCACCGACGGTACGCGGCTGGGCGATGAACTGGCGCGCATCGGTTATGCCGGCACGCTGGAGCCAGGGGCTATCGTGCCGCACGATTACCTTGAACTGCACATCGAGCAGGGGCCGATTCTTGAAGCCGAGCACACCCTGATTGGCGTGGTGGAAAACCTGCAAGGCATTTCCTGGCAGCAGGTGGAGGTGAAGGGCCACGCCAACCATGCTGGTACCACGCCGACCCACCTGCGCCATGACGCCGGCTTTGTCGCCAGCGCCATCGTTGCCGAGCTGCGCGCCATGGCCGTGGACTCCGGCACCACCCTGGCCACGGTCGGCTGCATGCAGTTCGAGCCGAATGTGATTAACGTGATCCCGCGCAAGGCCACCTTCACTGTTGACCTGCGCGACCCGGATGAAGCCTGCCTGGCAAATGCGGAAAAGCGCCTGGGCCAGTATCTGGACCAGCTGGCCGAGCGCGAAGGGGTCACGATTAGTACTGAACGCCTGGTGCGATTCGAGCCAGTGATGTTCGACGCAGGCTTGGCTGATGCCATCGAAGCCTCGGCGCAGCGTTTTGGCTTCAGCCACCGACGCATGACCTCTGGCGCCGGCCACGACGCGCAAATGATTGCCCGCATCGCCCCGGCGGCGATGATCTTCGTGCCCAGCCAGGGCGGCATTAGCCACAACCCGCGCGAGCATACCGATGACCACCAGTTGATCCAGGGCGCGCAGGTGCTACTGGATGTGGTGAGCCGCCGCCTGACCCACGCCTGATCCCCACTGTAAAGCCCCGCCCGCTGCAGCCTGGCTGCGGCGGCACGGGCTTCCTGTTGCCTGTAGAAAGGAGTGCCGCATGTTTGTATCCAACCCCAAGGCTGGCCGCCAGCCATACCCGCAAGCGTTGCAAGAGGTGATGAGCATCGCCAAGGCAGAGCAAAGCCGCCAGTGGCTGGCCGGCTGGTCGCGGTTGAGTGTCGGGGCCACGCCGCTGTATGCCTTGCCCGACCTGGCCGCCGAACTGGGTGTTGCCCAGCTCTCGGTCAAGGACGAATCGGTACGTTCGGAATTGGGCAGTTTCAAGGCCCTGGGTGCGCCGATCGCCTTGGTTCGCCTGATCCTGCGCACTTTCCCCGAGCAGCAGTTTGACCCGCGTGGTTTGCTGGAGGGCCGCCATGCCGACCTGCTGGGCCATTTCACCGTAGTCAGCGCCACCGATGGCAACCATGGCAAGGGCTTGGCGGCGGCGGCGCAAAGCATCGGCTGCCGCTGCGTGATCGTGCTGCATGCCAACGTCAGCATCGAGCGCGAGCAGGCCATCGCCGCCTATGGTGCGAAGATCGTGCGTATTGCCGGCAACTACGACGAGTCGGTCGAGCACGCTGCCGAGCTTGCGGCCAGCAATGGCTGGACCGTGGTCTCGGATACTTCCTATGAAGGCTATGAGGTGATCCCGCGTGACGTGATGCAGGGCTACGGCACCATCGCCGCAGAAATCATCGAAGCCACGGCCGGGCAGCCGCCGTTCACCCATGTGTTCCTGCAGGGCGGGGTAGGCGGCCTGGCAGCCGGCATCGTCAGCTACCTGTGGGAGCACTTTGGTGAACAGCGCCCGCTGTTCGTCATGGTCGAGCCCGAGCAGGCGGACTGCCTGTACCAGAGCGCCTTGCTCGGCAAGCCGGCCAAGGCGACTGGTTCGGTGGATTCGGTAATGGCCGGCCTGGCCTGTGGCGAGACTTCTCCACTGGCCTGGCGCTTCCTTGAGCCGAGCGTTGATTACTTCATGACCATTACCGACGACCAGGCCGTTACTGCCATGCGCCGCCTGGCGGCGGGCAGCGCTCGCGACATTCCGCTGGTGGCCGGTGAGTCCAGCGTCGCCGGCCTGGCCGGCCTGGTGCAGCTGGTCAAGGGTGCTGGCGCAGCCGCTGACCTTGGCCTCGACGGCAATGCCCGGGTGCTCTTCATCAGCACCGAAGGCGCCACCGCCCCGGGCGTATACGCCGAACTGCTAGGCGAATCGGCCGCCTCGGTGATGGCCCGCCAGCGGGCCTGGGCACGCGCCTGATCCACCCTTCAGGGCCGGGAAACCCCCGGCCCTGCGTCAGCTCCCCCACAAGAAAAACAAGCGGAGATTGCATGAACAAACTCAAACGTGACATCAGCCCCTGGTCGCTGATGCTGACCGGCCTTGGCTCCATTATCGGCTCGGGCTGGCTGTTCGGCGCCTGGCATGCCTCGGCCATCGCCGGGCCGGCGGCGATCCTGGCCTGGGTGATCGGTGCGGTGGTGGTACTGGCGATTGCCCTGACCTATGCGGAAATGGGCGCGATGTTCCCTGAATCGGGTGGCATGGTGCGCTATGCGCGTTACTCCCACGGCTCGCTGGTGGGTTTCCTGGCGGCCTGGGCCAACTGGATTTCCATCGTTTCGGTGATTCCCATCGAAGCGATTGCCTCGATCCAGTACATGGCCTCCTGGCAATTCCCGTGGGCCCAGGCGCTGGTGCATCAGGGCGAGTTGACCCACAGTGGGTTGCTGGCCAGTGCCGGCCTGGTGCTGGTGTACTTCGGGCTTAACTACTGGGGCGTAAAGCTGTTCGTCAAGACCAACACGGCGATTACCGTGTTCAAGCTGGTGGTGCCGGCACTGACTGCCGTTGCGCTGATCTCGACCCAGTTTAACAGCGAAAACTTCGGCGACGGCACGCTGGCCAGCTTCGCGCCGTATGGCTGGTCGGCGGTGTTCACGGCGGTGGCCGCCAGTGGCATCGTGTTCAGCTACAACGGCTTCCAGAGCCCGGTCAGCCTTGCCGGCGAGGCACGCAACCCCGGGCGCAGCATTCCGTTTGCCCTGGTCGGTTCGGTGCTGATCGCGCTGGTGGTCTACGTGATGTTGCAGGTGGCCTTCATTGGCGCGCTGAGCCCGGCGAGCATCGCCGAAGGCTGGCACACGCTGAACTTCGATTCACCGCTGGCGCAACTGGCGCTGGCGCTGAACCTGAACTGGCTGGCCATGCTGCTGTACCTGGATGCCTTCGTCAGCCCCTCGGGCACTGGCTCGATCTACACCGCCACCACCGCGCGCATGATTTATGCGATGGAGAAGAACAACACCCTGCCGAAAATCTTCGGCAACTTGCACCCGCTGTATGGCGTGCCGCGCCAGGCAATGTGGCTGAACCTGGCAGTGAGCTTTGTCTTCCTGTTCTTTTTCCGTGGCTGGGGCGTACTGGCCGCGGTGATCTCGGTGGCCGTGGTGATCTCGTTCCTGACCGGGCCGATCAGCCTGATGTCGCTGCGCGTCACCGCACCGGAAATCCATCGCCCGCTGCGCCTGAAGGGCATGGGCATCATCGCGCCGTTTGCCTTCATCTGCGCCTCGCTGGTGCTGTACTGGGCCCGTTGGCCGCTGACCGGTCAGGTGATCATCCTGGTGATCGGTGCCTTGCCCATCTACTTCTACTACCAAGCCAAGGCTGGCTGGGCGGGGTTCGCACGCGAGCTGCGCGCCGCCGCCTGGCTGATCGGCTATCTGCCAGCGATGGCGCTGGTGTCGTGGCTGGGCAGCGAGGCCTTTGGCGGCATCGGTGTGCTGCCGGAGGGCCTGGACATGGCCGTGGTGGCCGCCGTTGCCTTCGCCTTCTACCGCCTGGGGGTAGGCAGCGGCTACCGCACCCCGTACCTGAGCGAAAGCGTCATCTGGCAGGGCCAGGTGCCCGCCGATGAGGCCCAACCTTCCGATCAACGCCCGTCGTTGGCCCAGTAACAGGAGCAACAAGCATGAGCAACGACCCTACATTCGAGCAGCGCCTCAAGCAGTGGCGGCACACGTTTCACCGCCACCCGGAAACCGGTTTCGAAGAGTTCGACACCGCCGAACACGTCGCCAGCATCCTGGCCGGCTTTGGCTTGCAGGTGCACCGCGGCATCGGCGGCACTGGCCTGGTCGCCAGCCTTAGCGTCGGTGACGGCCCAGGGGTGATCGGCCTGCGTGCCGACATGGATGCCCTGAACATCACCGAGCAGGCACAAGGGCGGGCGCACGCCTCGTGCAACCACGGCAAGATGCACGCCTGCGGCCATGACGGGCACATGGCGATGGTGCTGGGCGCTGCCGACCTGTTGTGCCGCGAGCGGGGCTTCAACGGCACCGTGCGCTTCGTGTTCCAGCCAGCCGAAGAACATGGCCGCGGGGCCAAGGCGATGATGGCCGATGGGCTGTTCGAACGCTTCCCGGTCGATGCGCTGTATGGCGCGCACAACATGCCAGGCATGCCGGCCGGCCATATCGCTACGCGGGCCGGAGGGATCATGGCCAGCGAGGACAACTTCGTCATTCACATCCAGGGCAAGGGCACCCATGCCGCTCGGCCACACATGGGCATCGACCCGCTGGTGATCGGTGCCGAGATCGTGCTGGCCTTGCAGACCATCGTTGCGCGCAATGTCGACCCGAGCCTGTCGGCGGTGGTTTCCTGCACCGAGTTCATTACCGATGGCATCCGCAATGCGATACCGACCCACGTCACCATCAAGGGCGATACCCGCAGCTACAGCCCCGACGTGCAACGCTTGTTGGAGCGGCGTATGCGCGAGATCAGCGAGGGCATTTGCCAGTTGCACGGTGCGAGTTGCCGCTTCGAGTACAGCCACGAGTTCGCGCCAACGGTGAACTGGGCGGCGAACACGGACATCGCCGTGACGGCAGCACGTAATGTGGTGGGCGCCCAGGCGGTGAATGCCGAAGTAATGCCGATGATGATTTCTGAAGACTTTGGCGCTTTCCTGCAGCAGGTGCCGGGTAACTTCGTGTTCATCGGTAATGGTGCCGAGGGAGAGGCGGGGGCCACGCCGTTGCATAACGCGGCGTATGATTTCAACGATGCGATCCTGGCGACCGGGGCCCGCTATTTTGCCGAGCTGGTGCGGGTCAGCCTGCCGCGTTGATCTTTGAACCGGGGGCTGCGAAGCAGCCCCCTTGATGCTATCTCAATGCCCGCCCTTCATCCGCCGCGCCACCAGGTAGATCCCTAACCCGACCAACGCCGTCGCCGCACCGATATACCCGGTGCTGGTCCAGCCCATACCCGCGGTAATTGCCATACCCCCCAGCCACGGCCCCAGCGCATTGGCCAGGTTGAACGCCGCATGGTTCGACGCTGCCGCCAGGCTCGGCGCTTCATGGGCAATGTCCATCAAACGGATCTGCAGCGGCGCCGCCAGCGCAATCATGGTGCCGACCAGGCCAATGCCCAACAGCAGGGTCCACAGCGCCTGTGCAGCAAAAGTGAAGAACAACAGCACGGCAATGGACCACACCAGCACCAGCCCTACCGCGCGGAACTGCAAACGGTCGAACAGTTTGCCGCCAGCAATGTTACCGACGATCCCGCCCACACCGAACGCCGCCAGGCCAAACGGAATCCACTGCGGCGACACCTGGGTCACCTGCAGCATGGTTGGCGCCAGGTAGCTGAACACGCAGAACATGCCGGCAAAGCCGATCGAGGCGATAGCCAGCGCCATCCACACCTGTGGAAGCGTGAAAGCCTGCAGTTCCTTGCGCGGGTCGCTGCGCACTTCATCGTGACGCTGCGGCACAAAACGCCAGACCAGGGCGATGGTGCACAGGGCGATCGCGCCGACCAGCACGAACGCCGAGCGCCAACCGAAGAACTGGCCCAGGAAGGTGGCCACCGGGTTACCGAGCAACATGGCCAAGGTAAGGCCCATCATCACCCGGGCAACGGCACCGGCTCGCTGATCCTTGGCCACCATGCTCGATGCCACCACTGCGGCAATGCCGAAATAGGCGCCATGGGGCAGGCCGCTGATGAAGCGGAAGGCGACCAGGCCGCTGAACGAGGGAGCGAAGGCGGTGGCCAGGTTGCCCAGGGCATACAGCAGCATCAACAGCAGCAACATGTGTTTGCGCAGCAGCTTGGCACCGAGAATCGCCAGGGTCGGGGCGCCGACCATTACCCCCAGCGCATAGGCGCTGATGGCGTGGCCCACCTGCGGCTCGCTCAATTGCAGGTTGCTGGCGATGTCGGGCATCAGGCCCATGATGGCGAACTCGCCGGTGCCAATGGCAAAGCTGCCCAAGGCCATGGCGGCTTCCATCTTGGCGACGGTGCTTTTACTGGGGAGAGGGGGTAATTCCTGGACTGACATCTGTATCCCTATTGAGGCATGCCTGAAACATGCTGAAACGTTCAAGTCGGGATCATAGTCAATCTGTGACTGCAACGTCGAGGAAGCTGAGCGGCTTCCTCACGTGTCTGCCGGGTTCAGACGGGTTCTGGGTTGGCGAACGCCTCTGGAGCGGCTTGAAGACGGGATTACAGCTGGTCCACGTAGGCTTGGGCGTGATGGATGTCAGCGAACGACACGGGGTGCCCGTCGATGATTACCCTGCAGCCTGCGTCCTGCTCATTGCGTACTATTTCGATCTTCATGCCGGCTCCTTGAAATTGTTCTGGCGCGGGCGAGGATAGCTTGATTAGCTGCCTAATGAAAATGAAATAACCGCTCTAGCAAGCATCTTTCAGCTTGTCAAAGCCAGCGCAATCTCTGTGGGAGCGGCTTCAGCCGCGAAAGGGCCGGTACAGGCTGGTATCAACGCTCAAGGTAATGGGTTTGCGCGGCAAAGTCGATAAAGCGTTTGCTGGCCAGCGACAGGTATTCTCCCGAGCGCCAGCACAACCTGAAACTCATCTGCTGCGCCGGCCGGAACGGCACACCGACGATGCCCGGTGTGCGCTGCTGCACCGAGCGCAGCAGGGTTGCCACGCCCATGTTGTCCAGCGCCGCCTGCACCACCAGCGAGACGAAGTTGCTCTGTAGCGCCACCTGGTAGGTGATTCCATGTTCGGCGAAGAACGCGTCAAGAAGGTGGCGTTGCACGAAGGTTCTGTCAAATACCACCATATCGGTGTTGCGCAGGTCTTCGGCGGTGAGGAAGGCCTTGCCGGCATACGGATGGTCGGGGTGCATGCACGCCAGCATCTCGTCGCTGCCCAGCAGGATCGATTCCTTGTCCGGCGGCACACGCCGGGACTCCAGCAGCGCCAGGTCGATTTCGCGCTGCTCCAGGCGGTGGCCAATATCTTCGGCACTGCCTTCGAACACGGTCATGGCAATGCCTGGGTACAACTGGCGGAAGGCGTTCATCAACCCGGGCACGTAGTGCAGGCCGAACATGGGTGGGATGCCCAGGCGCACTTCACCGCGCTTCAGGTCGGCCATGTCGCGCAGTTCTTGCCGGGCAACGTCCATTTCGCGCAAGGCCGAGGCAATACGCGGCAGGAACTGCTCGCCCTCGGCGGTAAGGATCACTTTGCGCGTGGTGCGGTTGAACAGGGTCACGCCCAGTTCTTCTTCCAGCCGGGTAACGGCCATGCTCAGCGCCGGCTGGGCAATGTGCAGGTGCTGCGCAGCCTTGGTGAAGCTGCCTTGCCGGACGATTTCGACACAGCAACGCAATGCCTTGAGGTTCATCGAGGGGTATTACCTTTCATGCCAGTTGCATTCATAACGAACTGTGATGCTAAGCATCATAACAATATATTTATTATTATTAACCAGAGGGCCTACGATGCGCGCCACTGAGACATCCTGCAACATCTCAGTCACGCAGCTTAATAAATCTGCAATCCCACAAAGATTTTGAGGTAGTACCCCAAATGGCCAAGGCCGCCGATGTCGTTGTGCAATGCCTGGAAAACGAAGGTGTCGAGTATGTGTTCGGCATTCCTGGTGAGGAAAACCTCGACCTGCTCGAATCCCTGCGCAAGTCGAAGATCAAGCTGGTACTGACCCGCCATGAGCAGTCTGCAGGTTTCATGGCTGCC
>NZ_JBDJLK010000122.1:0-11489 GCF_039673335.1 Pseudomonas sp. TWI929 | reverse complement strand
TCGCGGCCCTTTCGCGACACAAGGCCGCTCCTACAAAGGTTGCGCAGGCTTCAGGTTTAGCGCAGCTTTTCCAGCATCTGGTAGTACCACATCCCCGCCGCCAGCAGCGGGTTCCCCAGCAAGTCGCCCATCGGCACCCGCACATGCTTGCACTGGGCAAAGGTGTCGAACTTCTCCAGCGTCCCGGTCAATGCCTCGGCCATGATCTCACCCATGATGTGGCTGGTGGCAATCCCATGCCCTGAATAGCCCTGGCAATACCAAACGTTATCCGACAGCTTGCCCAGCTGCGGGATGCGGTTGACCACGATGCCCATGGCGCAGCTCCACTGGAACTCGATCGGCACCCCCTTCAACGCCGGGAAAGTGCGCTCGATGCACGGGCGCAATTCGCCTTCGATATCCCGTGAGTCACGGCCGGAGTAGTTGGCGCCGCCGCCGAACAGCAGGCGCTTGTCGGCCGTCAGGCGGTAGTAGTCGAGCACGAAGCGGCAGTCGTACACCGCCAGGTCCTGCGGGTTGATCTGCTCGGCCAGCTCACCCAGTGGTGCGGTGGTGACGATGCCACCCATGGCCGGGAAGATCTTGCCCTTGAGCTGGCGTTTCTCCAGTTTGTGATACACATCGCCGGCCAGCATCACCTGGCGTGCCTCGACCCGACCGTGGGCGGTGACCACCGCCGGGCGCGGGCCGTGGACGATGTCCAGCACCTCGGAGTTTTCGAAAATCAGTGCGCCCAGGCTATGCGCGGCACGGGCTTCGCCCAGGCACAGGTTGAGCGGGTGCAGGTGCAGGTTGCGCAGGTTCTTCAACGCGCCCAGGTACAGCGGGCTTTGCAGGTGCTCGGCCACCGCAGCGCGGTCAAGCAATTGCACCTGCTCGCCCATGCCGCGGCGCCGGGCCTCGGCCTCGAATGCGCGCAGCTCGTTCATGTGCGAAGGTTTCATCGCCGCATGCAGGTGGCCGCGCTTGAGGTCGCAATCGATGCCATAGCGCGCCACGCGTTGCTCGATCACCTGGTGCCCGCGCCAGCGCAGGTGCCAGATGAAGTCGTCAACCTCGCTACCCAGGTGGTTGCGCATCTGCGTGCGCATGGCCTCGTCGCCCGACAAGCTACCGGTGACCTGGCCGCCATTGCGCCCGCTGGCGCCCCAGCCGATGCGGTTGGTTTCGACGATGGCCACCTTCAGGCCACGCTCGGCCAGTTCCACCGCCGTGGCCACGCCGGTGAAGCCGCCGCCGATGATCGCCACATCCACCTGTACCGTGCCTTTGTGTTGCGGGTACTCGGTGTGGTCGTTGAGGGTGGCGCTGTAGTAGGACGGCGCGCGCTGCGCCGGGCCGTTGTTCAATGCTGCGTTCATGGGTGTTCCTTGTTATGTAGGGGCTCAGGCCTGGTGCAGGTACCAGCGCCAATCCTGCTCGCTGACCTCGGCCATGAACTGGCGGTACTCGGCGCGCTTGACCTTCAGGTATACGCCGAGGAAGTCCTCACCCAGTGCTTCGCGGGCCCAATGTGAATGCTGCAGGGCGTCGAGGGCGGTCAGCCAGTCGGTGGGCAGGTGCTCGGTGGCCTGGGCATAGCCGTTGCCTTCAACCGGTGCCCCCGGGTCCAGTTGTTCGCGGATGCCACGGTGGCTGGCGGCAAGGATTGCCGCCGCCGCCAGGTAGGGGTTGGCGTCGGCGCCGCAGATGCGGTGTTCCACGTGCCGGCTGTTGGCCGGGCCGCCCGGTACGCGCAGGCTCACGGTGCGGTTGTCGACGCCCCAGGTTGGCGCCAGTGGCGCATAGCTGTTGGCCTGGAAGCGGCGGAACGAGTTGGCGTTGGGGCAGAACAGCAACAGCGAGTCACGCAGGTGGCGCAGCATGCCGGCTACGGCCTGGCGCAGCAGCGGCGTGCCGGCTTTGTCTTCACTGGCGAACAGGTTGTTGCCGGCGCTGTCGGCCAGGCTCAGGTGCATGTGCATGCCGGTGCCGGCCAGTTGTGCGAACGGCTTGGCCATGAAACAGGCCTGCATGCCGTGGGCATGCGCCACGCCTTTGACCAAGCGCTTGTAACGCACGGCCTGGTCCATCGCTTGCAAGGCGTCGCCGTGTTCCAGGGTGATTTCCACCTGGCCGGGGGCGTACTCCGAAATTGCCGTGCGCGCCGGGATGCCCTGGGCCTTGCAGGCGGCGTACAGGTCGGCGAGGAATGGCTCGATCTGCTCCAGTTCGCGCAAGCCATAGACCTGAGTGGTGCGAGGGCGGCCGCCGTCGTTGTCCAGTGCTGGCTGCGGGCGGCCTTGGGCGTCGCGCTGCTGGTCCAGCAGGTAGAACTCCAGTTCGCAGGCCATCACCGGGTGGTAGCCGTCGGCCTTGAGCGCATCGATGGTACGCAGCAGCACATGGCGCGGGTCGGCGATACTGGCAGGCAGGCCTTCGCTCGGGTGCATGCTCACTTGCACTGCGGCGGTCGGCACCCGGCGCCAGGGCAGGCGCACCAGGCTGCCTTCAAGTGGGTAGGCGCGGCAGTCGATGTCGCCGACGTCCCACACCAGGCCGGAGTTTTCCACGTCGTCGCCGTTCAGGGTCAGGCCAAGGATGGTGCTGGGCAGCGGCCGGCCGGTCTGGTACACGGCCAACAGTTCCTCGCGGTGCAGCAGCTTGCCGCGCGGCACGCCGTTGGCGTCGAGGATGAACAGTTCGAACAGCTCGATATCGGGGTTGTCGGCCAGGAAACGGCTGGCCTGCTCTACAGGGGCAAAGTGCATGATGGATTCGCTCATGGGCGCACAGGGCCACCGCGCAGGCAGGCGGCCCAGTTGAGTCAAACGGCCAGACGGCGGCCGGGTTTGGTCACAATGGCGTGAGCGAAGTGTCCGGTGGGCGCGCGTGGCGGCAGTGCCACAGTGCCCAGAAGGCGAGGATGATGTGCACCAGCGGATTTTCCCCGGCACGGCTCCGGGCCTTCGGTAGCGAAGGGCGGGATGACGGTGGGGCGATGGGCTGGACGGGAGTCATGCCTTTGATACTCACATGCGGCGTAAGGTTGATTAAAGCAGTGAATGGCAACCTTTACATCGAACTTGGCTAAACATTTGTGCCGTTGCAGCTGGCCTCTTCGCGGGTAAACCCGCTCCCACAGGATTGCAACAAGGCTGAATGTTGTGCGGTCCCTGTGGGAGCGGGTTCACCCGCGAAGAGGCCGGTTCAGGCAGCAAGGAAGGCCCAAATCTGCGACAATCGCGCATCCTTCGAATGCCGATCATGAGAAAGCAGGCCCACCTGCATCACTAAAAAGCCCCATGACTGACCACGCCATCGACAAACTCCTGCAAAACCTCGACCACGCCATGATTGCCGACCGCCATCGCCTGCGCCGGCAACTGCACGAACTGCGCAAGCGCCCCGACGAGGCGAAGCTGGCGCAGTGGGTGGAAAAGGTCCAGGCCTCCTGCGCCCAGGTCACCGCGCGCCAACAGAGCGTGCCGACCGTACGCTACGACGACAACCTGCCGATCGCCGCCAAGCGTGACGAAATCAAGAAGGCCCTGGCCGAACACCAGGTGCTGGTAATTGCCGGCGAAACCGGTTCGGGCAAGACCACCCAGCTGCCAAAAATCTGCCTGGAGCTGGGCCGTGGCAGCCATGGCCTGATCGCCCATACCCAGCCACGCCGCATCGCCGCGCGCAGTGTGGCCGCGCGGGTCGCCGAAGAGCTGGGCACGCCGCTGGGCGGGCTGGTCGGCTACCAGGTGCGTTTCGAAGACCAGAGCGATGCCAACACCCTGGTCAAGCTGATGACCGACGGCATTCTGCTGGCCGAAACCCAGCACGACCGCTTCCTCGAACGCTACGACACGATTATCGTCGACGAAGCCCACGAACGCAGCCTGAACATCGATTTCCTGCTCGGCTACCTGAAGACCCTGCTGCACCGCCGCCCGGACCTGAAGTTGATCATCACCTCGGCGACCATCGACCTGGAGCGCTTCTCCAAGCACTTCGACGGCGCGCCGATCATCGAAGTGTCCGGGCGCACCTTCCCGGTGGAAACCTGGTACCGCCCGCTGACCAGCGAGCAGGACGAAGAAGGCAACCAGATCGAGGACGACCTCACCGTCGACCAGGCCATCCTCGCCACCCTGGACGAGCTGGCACACCACGAGCGCAGCGAGGGCAAGGGCCCGGGCGATGTGCTGATCTTCCTGCCAGGTGAGCGGGAAATCCGCGATGCCGCCGAGATCTTGCGCAAGGCGCAACTGCGCCACACCGAGATCCTGCCGCTGTACGCGCGCCTGTCGCCGGCCGAGCAGCAGCGAATCTTCCAGCCACACACCGGGCGCCGCGTGGTGCTGGCCACCAACGTTGCCGAAACCTCGCTGACCGTGCCTGGCATCCGCTATGTGATCGACACCGGCACCGCGCGCATCAGCCGTTACAGCTACCGCGCCAAGGTCCAGCGCCTGCCCATCGAGGCAGTGTCGCAGGCCAGTGCCAACCAGCGTAAGGGCCGCTGTGGCCGGGTCGAGCCGGGCATCTGCGTGCGCCTGTACAGCGAAGAAGATTTCAACAGCCGGCCAGCGTTTACCGACCCGGAGATCCTGCGCACCAACCTGGCAGCGGTGATCCTGCAGATGCTGCACCTGCGCCTGGGCGCGATCGATGCCTTCCCGTTCATCGAGCCGCCAGATGGCAAGGCCATCAGCGACGGCTTCAACCTGCTGCAGGAGCTGTCGGCGGTCAACCGCGAGAACCAGCTGACGCCTATCGGCCGCCAACTGGCGCGCTTGCCGATCGACCCGCGGCTGGGCCGCATGCTGCTCGAAGGCGCACGCCAGGGCAGCCTGCAGGAAGTGCTGATCGTCACCAGCGCGCTGTCGGTGCAGGACCCGCGCGAACGCCCGCCAGAGCGCCAGCAGGCGGCCGATCAGGCACACGCTCAGTGGAAGGACGTGGATTCCGACTTCGCTGCGCTGGTCAACTTGTGGCGTGGCTTCGAAGAGCAGCGTCAGGCACTGACCGCCAACCCGTTGCGCAACTGGTGCCGCAAGAACTTCCTGAACTACCTGCGCCTGCGCGAGTGGCGTGATGCCCACCGCCAGCTGGCGCTGATCTGCCGTGAACTGCAGCTGACGGTGAACAAGGAACCGTCTGACTACCAGAAGATGCACAAGGCCATCCTCAGCGGCCTGCTCAGCCAGATCGGCCAGAAGACCGAAGAGGGCGATTACCAGGGCGCCCGCCAGCGGCGCTTCTGGGTGCACCCGTCGTCGGGCCTGGGGCGCAAGCGCCCGCAGTGGGTGATGGCCGCCGAACTGGTCGAAACCACCAAGCTGTATGCGCGCATGGTGGCCAAGATCGAACCGGACTGGATCGAGCCGCTGGCCGGCCACCTGGTCAAGAAGAACCACTTCGAACCGCACTGGGAGAAGAAGCGCGGCCAGGTGGTGGCCTATGAGCAGATCACCCTGTACGGCCTGATCCTGGTCGGCCGCCGGCCGGTGCACTTCGGCCCGATCGACCCGGTTACCTCACGCGAGCTGTTTATCCGTGAAGGCCTGGTGGGTGGTGAAATCCAGTCGAGGGCCAAGTGCCTGGCGGCCAACAAGCGCCTGCTCGAAGAACTCGACGAGCTGGAGGCCAAGGCCCGCCGGCGCGACATCCTGGCTGACGAAGAAACCCTGTACGCCTTCTACGAAGCGCGCCTGCCGGCGGAAATCCACCAGACCGCGACCTTCGACAGCTGGTACCGCATGGGCAGCCAGAAGGACGCCAACCTGCTGATCATGCGTGAAGAGGACGTGCTGGCCCGCGAAGCCAGCGAAGTTACCGCGGCGCAGTACCCCGACAGCCTGCAGGTAGGCGAGCTGCGCCTGCCGCTGAGCTACCACTTCGAACCTGGCCACCCCCGCGACGGCGTGACGGTGAGAGTACCGGCACCGCTGCTGCCAAGCCTGCCGGGCGAGCGCCTGGAATGGCTGGTGCCAGGCCTGCTGGAGGCCAAGTGCGTGGCGCTGGTGCGCAACCTGCCCAAGGCCCTGCGCAAGAACTTCGTGCCGGTGCCGGACTTCGTCAAGGCCTCGCTGGCGCGCATGACCTTCGGCCAGGGGGCATTACCGCAGGCCCTGGGCCAGGAGCTGCTGCGCATGACCGGTGCGCGTGTGGCCGATGAGGCCTGGGACGAGTCGGTCAACCTGGTTGAAGGCCACCTGCGCATGAACATCGAGGTGGTCGACGGCCAGGGCAAGTTCCTTGGCGAGGGCCGCGACCTGGCTGAACTGACCGCGCGCTTTGCAGCCGCCAGCCAGGCTGCGCTGGCCGTGCCGCGTGACGCCAAGAGCGAACAGCCGGTGCAGGCCAAGGCCTTCAGCGAGGTGAAACAGACCGCCCAGCAGAAGATCGCCGGCCTGTCGATGACCGTGTACCCGGCGTTGGTGGAAGAAAGTGGCACCGTGCGCGAAGGGCGCTTCTCGACCCAGGCCGAAGCCGAGTTCCAGCATCGCCGTGCCTTGCAGCGCCTGTTGCTGCAGCAGCTGGCCGAGCCGGCCAAGTACCTGCGCAGCAAGCTGCCGGGGCTGACTGAGCTGGGCCTGCTGTACCGTGAAATGGGCCGGGTCGAGGCACTGGTCGAAGACATCCTGCTGGCCAGCCTGGACAGCTGCATCCTTGAAGGCGAACAGCCTTTGCCACGCGACGGCGCGGCCCTGGCCGGGCTGGCCGAGCGCAAGCGCGGCAGCTGGGGCGAGCATGCCGAGCGCCTGGCGCGGCAAACCCTGGAAGTGCTGAAGCTGTGGCATGGGTTGCAAAAGCGCTTCAAGGGCAAGATCGACCTGAGCCAGGCGGTGGCGCTGAACGATATCAAGCAACAGTTGGGCAACCTGGTGTACCCCGGCTTCGTGCGCGAAACACCTGGGGCCTGGTTCAAGGAACTGCCGCGTTATCTGAAGGCGGTGGAACTGCGCCTGGAGAAGCTGGGTTCGCAGGTGCAGAAGGACCGGGTGTGGAGCGGCGAGCTGGCCAACCTGTGGGCGCAGTACAAGGCCCGTGCCGACAAGCATGCCCAGGAAGGCAAGCGTGATGAACAGCTGACCTTGTACCGCTGGTGGCTGGAGGAATACCGGGTGTCGCTGTTTGCCCAGCAATTGGGGACCAAGGTGCCGATTTCCGACAAAAGATTGAGCAAGCAGTGGAGCCAGGTGGAGGGCTAAACTTCCACAATTGTGGCAATATTGATGCAATTTGGGGCCGCCTGGCGGCACCTTCGCGGGTAAACCCGCTCCTACAGGTTCAGCAGTGGCCTCGGGAGCGGTGCGATCCCTGTGGGAGCGGGTTTACCCGCGAACGAGGGCGCAGCCCTTGCCTTTAAATTGGCACTAAAGTGCCATTAGCCTGTCATATTTCCAGCCAGCGCCCTGTGGCGATGGCCATTGACCAGAGGAACGACCGTGCATAACGTCGTGATCAGCGGCACCGGCCTGTACACCCCGGCCCAGAGCATTTCCAACGAAGAACTGGTGGCCTCCTTCAACGCCTGGTCGCAGCAGTTCAACCAGGACAACGCCGCCGCCATCGAGCGCGGCGAAATCGAAGCGGCGCCGCTGTCCGACGCGGCGTTCATCGAAAAGGCTTCGGGCATCAAGAGCCGCTTCGTCATGGACAAGGCCGGCATCCTCGACCCGCAGCGCATGAAGCCGCGCCTGCCAGAGCGCACTAACGACGAGCCGTCGGTGCTCTGCGAAATGGCGGTGGCCGCTGCCCGCCAGGCCCTGGAGCGCGCCGGCCGCACCGCAGCCGATGTTGATGGGGTGATCGTTGCCTGTTCCAACCTGCAGCGCCCATACCCGGCCATCGCCATCGAAGTGCAAAAGGCGTTGGGCATCCACGGCTTTGCCTTCGACATGAACGTGGCCTGCTCGTCGGCCACCTTCGGCATCCAGACCGCCGCCAACAGCGTGGCCCTGGGCCAGGCGCGCGCGGTGCTGATGGTCAACCCGGAAGTGTGCACCGGCCACCTGAACTTCCGTGACCGTGACAGCCACTTCATCTTTGGTGATGCCGCCACCGCGGTGTTGCTTGAGCGTGCCGACAAGGCTACCTCGGCGCACCAGTTCGACATCGTCAGCAGCAAGCTGTGGACCGAGTTCTCCAACAACATCCGCAACAACTTCGGCTTCCTCAACCGCGCGGCGGAAGAGGGTGAAGGTGCGGCGGACAAGCTGTTCATCCAGGAAGGCCGCAAGGTGTTCCGCGAGGTGTGCCCGAAGGTGGCCGAGCTGATTGCTGAGCACCTGCAGGAAAATGGCCTGCAGCCGAGCGATGTGAAACGCTTCTGGCTGCACCAGGCCAACCTCAGCATGAACCACCTGATCGTCAAGAAACTGCTGGGGCGTGAAGTGGCCGAGGAAGATGCACCGGTGATTCTCGACCGTTATGCCAACACCAGTTCGGCGGGTTCGGTGATTGCTTTCCACTTGTACCAGGACGACCTGGCCAACGGCTCGCTGGGGGTGTTGAGCTCGTTTGGTGCGGGGTATTCGATTGGTAGTGTGATTCTGCGCAAGCGCTGATTTATCCGGCACCTGTTCCGGCCTCTTCGCGGGTAAACCCGCTCCCACAGGTACAACACAGTATTCGAACACTGTGGTGTACCTGTGGGAGCGGGTTTACCCGCGAAGAGGCCGGCGCATTTCTGCCAGGCAAAAAGGCAAAAAAAGCGGGAAACGCCGGATGGGGTCGGCATTTCCCGCTTCAGGTGAAGCAGAGGAGGGTGTCGCTTAGAACTTGGCTTCCAGGTCTACCTGCAGCGTGTCTACGTCAGCATCGCTGTTTGGCAGGTTGGAGAAGTCGGTCTTGGCCATCATGTAGGCCGCGCCGAGGGAGAAGTTCTTGTCGATTTCGTAACCCACCTTGAACTTGTGGCCACGGGAACCGGTGAAGCCGTTACCGAAGTCAGAGTCGGTGAACAGGCTGACTACACCGTTACGTTGTACGTCGCGGTAGTTGTAGTCCAGGCTCCAGGCACCGATCTTGCTCTTCAGGCCGGCCAGCCAGGCTTTGTCCTTGCCATCGGTGCTTTCGGTGTTCTTGACGAACTGGCCGTAAGCCGACAGTGGAATGGCGAAGCCGGTGAAATCGACCTGGCCGAAGCCTTCAACCAGGTTGAACTCGTTGGTGGTGTTGCCCAGCGAAGCCAGGGCAGCCGAGTCCTTGTCGTTGTCGTAACCGTAGACGCTACCGCCAACGGTGACCTTGACGGTGTCAGCCGCGTTGAACTTGGTACCCAGCTGGGCCGCGTACAGCTGCGCATCGTGCTTGAACTGCACGCCGTCGCCGTCGACGTTGTCCTTCAGGTTGTAGTGGCCGATGCTGCCGAACACTTCGGCCGGGCCGAGGTTGGTCTTGTAGGTGGCGGCCACGCCTTCCGGGTTGATGTCGCTGTCCCAGATGATGTCGCCCATGCTTACCCATGGCTGCATCATCTTGCCGCCGATCAGGTGCAGGTTCGGCACGGCAGTCGGGTGCCAGTCGAGGTAGGCCAGGTCGACCCACAGCTGTTTCTTCTCGAAGTAGTTGTCCAGGCTCTGGTTGGTCGAGCGGGCATCGGCGCTGCTGCCGGTGGCCACACGCACACCAGCGTCAACTTGCGGGTTGACCTCGCTGTAGAAGCCAACGCGGGCACGTACGCGCTCACGGTCCTGGTTGTTGCTGCGAGCGATCGGGTTGTCGACGTTGACGTCTTCGTAACGCAGGCGCACATCACCCTTGATCTGGGTCTTGGCGGCCCATGCCACTTTCTGTTCAAAGGAGCTCATACGTTCCGACTGAGCTTTCTGAGCGGCCTTTTCCTTGGTTTCTTGAGCCAGGTCGCCCTGCAGTTCGTTGTACTGCGCCTGGTTGATCGAGCCGTTGGCGCGGAGCATTTCGAGCAGCTTGGCGTCGACAGCTGCACTGGCCGGAGTACTCAGAGCCAGCATCATGCCGGTGAGGCTCACTCCGGTAAGTGTAGAAACAAGACGCATAAGGTTCTCCCTACTGAATAAAATGGGGGAGGCTCAAGCGCCCGCCCCTGCGTTGGCATGTCTTCGGAAAGGGCCTGAATAGACAGGTTCTAGGGTTCCGAAAAACAGGCGCAAGTATTGCGGGGGCCAATGACAGATTAATGTCTAATTAGTGGCACTGTTGTTAAGTAATTGAGAATAAAAGGATATGGCCCGGCGTTCGTCATTTGAGTGGCGGGCCTTCCTTGGCGATACTGGGTGCCTTCAGACAGCGAGCCAACACCGTGACCAGCCTGTACAGCCTTGCCCATTTGCGTGATCTTCCGGCGGCCACCTGGGATGCCCTGGTGCCGGCCGGTCAACCGTTCCTGCGCCATGCTTTTCTCAGCGCCATGGAGGACAGCGGCAGTGTTGCGCGCAACACCGGCTGGGCTGCCGAGCACCTGGTGCTAGAGCGTGACGGGCAGGTGCGGGCGCTGCTGCCGGCGTATCGCAAGTGGCATTCGTTTGGTGAATACGTGTTCGACCATGGCTGGGCCGACGCCTGTGAACGGGCTGGCATCGCCTACTACCCCAAGCTGCTCGGTGCCGTGCCGTTCAGCCCGGTCAGCGGCCCGCGCCTGCTTGCCGCCGACCCCGCCGACGGCCTGCTGCTGCTGCAGGCGTTGCCGGAGTACCTGGGCAAGGGTGGGCTTTCTGGTGCGCATATCAACTTCACCGAGTCGGCACTGGATGAGCAGCTGGCTGGCCTGCCGGGCTGGATGGAGCGCCTGGGTTGCCAATTCCACTGGCAGAACCGGGGCTATCGCGACTTCCAGGACTTTCTCGACAGCCTCAGCTCGCGCAAGCGCAAGCAGATGCGCAAGGAGCGCGAACAAGTGGCGGGGCAGGGCATCGACTTCCGCTGGTACCGCGGTGATGAACTGGACGAGGCGCAGTGGGATTTCGTCTTCCTGTGTTATGCCAACACCTATGCGGTACGCCGCCGAGCGCCTTACCTGACCCGCGAGTTTTTCAGCCTGCTGGCCGAGCGCATGCCCGAGGCACTGCGTGTGGTGATGGCGCGCCAAGGTGGGCGTGAGGTGGCGATGGCCCTGAGCCTGGTGGGTGGCGATAGCTTGTTCGGCCGTTACTGGGGCTGCCTGGATGAATTCGACCGGCTGCATTTCGAGACGTGTTTTTACCAAGGCATGGACTTTGCCATTGCCGAAGGGTTGCAGCGTTTCGATGCCGGGGCGCAGGGCGAGCACAAGCTGATACGCGGGTTCGAGCCGGTGTTGACGCGGTCGTGGCATTACCTGTTGCACCCAGGGTTGCGGCGGGCGGTGGAGGATTTCCTGGTGCAGGAGCGGGAAGGGGTAAGGGGGTATGCCGAAGAGGCGCGGGGGATGTTGCCTTATCGGCGGGACTGAGCTGTAACAGGCTGGCACCGACCCTGTGGGAGCGGGCGGGGTTTGGGGAAGAGGCGGACACCAGTCCCCCCCCCATAAAAAAAAAACGCGAAAA
>NZ_JBDJLK010000121.1:0-11620 GCF_039673335.1 Pseudomonas sp. TWI929 | reverse complement strand
TCGAGCAATTGCTGCTGAATGGGCATAAAAAAATCCGATACCAGGGGGCTGGTATCGGATTTTCTAGAAACCCTGGCTCGGACTCAAATGCTTAAGTGAACAGCATTACGCTCAAGGCGGGCTTTTTTAAGGAACTGGTCGGAGAGACAGTACTCGAAGTATTTCTTACAGGCGGCGTAAACACTGGCTTTGCTCAATGTGCCGCTGGATAGTTACTACGCTTTTTACTACGGTTTGGTGCCCGTCTGTCTAGGCGTAGCCCTAATCGGGTCGGGGTAACAGGGGAGTTTCAATGCAAGCAAGGCTTAGGCCCGCCGAGGGCTTGGCGCTGGTATTCGCCGACCGCAGCAAACAAGCTCTCCGCTTCGAGGCGCAGCTTCTCAACCTTGATCTTTTCACTCAGGCCTTCCTTGCTCATCGAGTTCACCACCGCTGACCACTGTGCAAGCGCAGTAAAACCGGGGGCCGCTATCCTTAATGGCCCTTGGCGTTTAGGGATTACGGTGGGGTGACAGAGGGCTTTGTATTGGCAAGACCATCTGAAGGGTTTTGAGTTACGGCAGCATTGATTCGGCTTGAATAGAGCTCAAGCTTTTCAAGCGGCAGTTCATGACGAGAAGGCTCCGTTGCAACGGTCTCGCATCGTTCTAAAGCATCCAAGAGTTGAGGTTCAGTTATATAGCCACGCCGATAACGTGCAAGTGAGACATCAAGAGCACGCCACGCTCGTATGAGTCCAATGTAGCGTTTGTCCGGAGAAACAAATCCAATAATTGCGAAGCAGCATGCAGATATAACAGCGCATAACGATATTGCGCTTAGGCTATCGCCAAACAAATAATAGTTCTTCGGTAGAGCTGCCGCCAAGGTGCTGGATAAAACGCCAACGATGCCGAGCAGGTAGTGTGCGTGAACAAAAACACGCCACCAGCGTTTCCAGGTATCAAGTCGCTGCTTGACCTCTGCGGGAATTGGAGCTAGCTCGATGTTCGACATGAGGAACACTCCTGAGAAGAGAAAGGCTTTAAAGGATTTAGTTAGCGCACGATAAGAGCGTAGCTACCTTCAGCATAGCTTGCATTGGCTTATGACCGTTTATTGGGTCGTTCTCTGTCGGTCGCCGATCCTGGTTCCCCCGCCCCGGTACGCTACATTGAACCATGCGCAGATTTTCCCTTTGCAGGGCGCTTTCGTAATACCTGCTAAAGCGGAGCCTCCCCACCATCTCTATCCCCGACCTGTTGACCCACCGTGCTTGGCTAAG
The DNA here is from genome assembly GCF_039673335.1 of Pseudomonas sp. TWI929. Classification (NCBI taxonomy): domain Bacteria; kingdom Pseudomonadati; phylum Pseudomonadota; class Gammaproteobacteria; order Pseudomonadales; family Pseudomonadaceae; genus Pseudomonas; species Pseudomonas sp. TWI929. Next base: position 10,356 of record NZ_JBDJLK010000121.1, on the reverse strand, counting down.
AGCCAAAAAAACCAGTGGCAAATTATTGGTGCCTGCTACGCTCAGTCTTAACAGCAGTCTTCGTGCCTTCACCTCTGAACGGTATGTATGCCAAAATGAATACCCAGTCAGCCAGCGCGACCCAGAAGCTCACGGATTTTATTAATACACTTGCGAATTTAATTAAAAATCTGGGAACCATCTTCGGCTGTGTGTCGGCGATGTATCTTGCAGCTGTTAATTATTTTCCAGCGAGTGCCGTCGGTGCACTATTTGCAAGGGCAGGCGATCCACTCATAGCTACGCAGCGCTTCTCTGAAGGCTATCTGTACTACGAGGTAGGCAAAAGCGGTGGATTAACGCCTTACGGGCAACTGGTTGTTCTTCCAGGTGAAAGATCACCAGATTTTAACAAGCTAACCGAGGGCCTTATTTTGCAAGCAAAAAGCGAGGTGTATCTCAGGCCCAAGCCGACAACACGTGAAGACTTTATTCGCGTACTTGGTGCCGGTCAGTGCTTTAAGCTATTGAAAAAAGATCGAGAATTGACCGCTAGCGATCTCGGCAACGCGAAAAATGGCGGCTGGCTCAGCGTCAAAGAAATTGTATGCCCATAGTAAGAACGGCCTTTTCACAACAGTTCCCGGCGCCGCCGCGCCAGCCTCTTATCCCGTGCGCTGGGCTGGTGAAGAGCCGGGTTGTTCGCCGGAACCACTACGATAGTTACTGATGTCGCACTCTACCGAGCCCGTCGCCATCATGTAGATACCTGATCTCGGCTGGGCCTTCGCAGGTCGCGTTGCAGCATTGGACGTCGGAAAGGAGGTTGGTAGCCATGACGGTGGCACTCTCGTGGTAACCACACGAACCGTGGTAAACCCCTACCACGATACTTGCCACCGTTTGACCACGGATGTTATCGGATTTTTTCGGACTAGGCTGGCTAGCTGAAATCGGCGGAAAGGCCAGTATTTACTGGATTAGCAACGAAAAAGCCCGCACAAGGCGGGCTTTTTGCTGAGGATCTGGTCGGAGAGACAGGATTCGAACCTGCGGCCTTCTCGTCCCGAACGAGACGCGCTACCTGGCTGCGCTACACTCCGATGAACAAAATCCTACTGCATCCCGTTTTTGCAGACAAGCCCTTGTTGTTTAAAGGGCGATTGCCAAAACAGGTGCCCAGATCAGAGCTCTTTCACGGTACGAATCTGGTCCTTGTTCAGGCGCGTGCGCTTGCCGTCCAGTTGCTCGAATTCGTAGAAACCGGTGTCTTCATCGTACTTCGGTGTGTCCGTCGCCTGAATTTCACGCCCATCGTTCAGGGTAATGACGCTCGGCGAGGCGCAACCGGCGAGGGCGCCCAGGCCCAGGACGAGCAGGAAGGCGGGTAGGGTCCGTTGAATCATCATTTTTCTCCAGTGCGATGGTGCAAGTTGACTGTATGACGCAGGGCGTCCACGCAAGTTCCTTGTACAGTTCAGCATAGCGGTAAAGCCGGGGCATTGATGGAGGGCAAGGGCCCACGCTGCGATGGGGGCACGCTGTGTTATAACTGCGGCCATCCCATCTTCTTGTGACGGACCCCCATGAAAGCCAAGGCAGATACCCCCTTCGTGCCGCTGAACATCGCTGTGCTCACGGTCAGCGACACCCGTACCTTCGACACTGATACATCCGGCCAGCTGTTCGTCGACCGCCTGAGCGCGGCCGGCCACCGCTTGGCCGAGCGCGTGCTGCTGAAGGACGACCTGTACAAGATCCGCGCCCAGGTCGCCACCTGGATCGCCGATGACAGCGTGCAGGTGGTGCTGATCACCGGCGGCACGGGCTTTACCGGCCGCGACAGCACGCCCGAGGCAGTGGCCTGCCTGCTGGACAAGCAGGTGGAAGGCTTTGGTGAACTGTTCCGGCAGATTTCCGTGGCCGATATCGGCACCTCCACGGTGCAGTCGCGTGCCCTGGCCGGGTTGGCCAACGGTACCCTGGTGTGCTGCCTGCCGGGCTCGACCAACGCGGTGCGCACCGGTTGGGACGGCATCCTCGCCGAGCAGCTCGATGCCCGCCATCGGCCGTGCAACTTCGTGCCGCACCTGAAGCAGGCAGCGGCCTGTGACAGCCGTGGCTGAGGTAAGCCCAGCCCGGCCGCTGATGCCGGTGGAGCAGGCACTGGAGCAGCTGCTGGCGCTGGCCGAGGCGGCACCGATACGAGAGACCGAGAACCTGCCTCTGGCCGACGCCGAGGGCCGCGTGCTGGCAACCGAGCTGGTGGCTTCACTCGACCTGCCGCCCTGGCCCAACAGCGCCATGGACGGTTATGCCTTGCGCCTGGCCGACTGGCAGGGCGAGCCATTGCCGGTCAGCCAGCGCATTTTCGCCGGCCATGCACCGCAGCCGCTGCAACCGGGTACCTGCGCGCGCATCTTCACCGGGGCGCCGGTGCCCGAGGGCGCCGATTGCGTCGAGATGCAGGAAAACACCGAAGTGCTGGAAGATGGCCGGGTACGCTTTCTCGAGCCGTTGCAAAGTCAGCAGAACATTCGCCCCCAGGGCCAGGAAACCCGCAAGGGTGAACAGGTGATGAGCGCCGGTACCCGGCTTGGGCCGATTGAGCTGGGTTTGGCTGCAACCCTGGGGCATGGCCGCCTGGACGTGGTACGCAAAGTGCGGGTGGCGGTGCTGTCCACCGGTGATGAACTGGTCGAGCCTGGCCTGCCGCTGGGTCCTGGGCAAATCTACAACAGCAATCGCCGGCTGCTGGTCAGCTGGTTGCAGCGGTTGGGCTGCGAAGTGGTCGATGCGGGTATCCTGCCGGATGACCTGGCACGCACCCGCGCCTGCCTCGCCGGGCTGGGTGATGTCGACCTGATCCTGTCCACGGGTGGTGTCTCGGTGGGAGAGGCCGATTACCTGGGCGCTGCCCTGCGCGAAGCTGGCGAGCTGGCTTTGTGGAAGCTGGCGATCAAGCCAGGCAAGCCGCTGACCTTCGGCCACTTCCAGGGCGTGCCAGTGATCGGCCTGCCGGGCAACCCGGCGTCAACCCTGGTCACCTTCGGCCTGCTGACCCGGCCCTACCTATTGCGTCGCCAGGGCGTGGCCGATGTCACGCCGCTGCGCTTCGACATGCCGGCGGGCTTCGACTGGCCCAAACCTGGCACGCGACGCGAGTACCTGCGCGCACGCGTCGAGCAGGGCCAGGTGCGCATCTACAAGAACCAGAGTTCCGGCGTGCTGCGTAGCGCGGCCTGGGCCGAGGGGCTGGTGGAAGTGCGTGAAGGCAGCACGCCTAAGCAAGGCGACAGCGTGCCGTTCATTCCCTTCAGCGAGCTACTTGGCTGAGCGGCCCAGCCAACTGCTGGCCAGCGGCGCGGTTTCGGCCTGCGCCGTCTGGGCCAGGCGCATGTGCACGTGCTCCAGCTGCTGCGCGGCCACGCTCCAGTCATGGCGCTGGCGGGCAAACTGGCGCCCGGCATCACTCAATTGGCTCATGCGCCAAGGCTGGTTGAGCAATTGGGTAATCAGCAATGCCAGTTGGTCACCGTCATCACTGCCCAGGTAATGCTCGCCGTTGTTTGCTGCCAAACCCGATACGCCTTTGCTGCTCGTGATCACCGGCAAGCCAGCGGCCATCGCTTCAAGGATTTTTACCTTGGAGCCGCCGGCATAGCGCAGTGGCGCGAAGAACAACGCCGAACGCCGCTGTAGCTCACGCAGGTCGGGGCGATAGCCTAGCCATTCGATGCGCGGGTCGTTCCAGTGCAGTTTCCAGCCGGCCGGCATGGCATGCCCGGCAATCGCCAGGCGCACTGCCGGGTTGCTCATCCATACCTGCGGCATGATGTCTTCCAGCGCCCATTCGACGGCCTCCAGGTTGGCGCCATACTCGAAGTTGCCGACGAACAGCAGGCGCTGGCTGTGCAGCGCCGGTTGCACATGCTGGTAGAAATCACAATCCACGCCATTGACCACCACGTTCACCGGGCGCCCGCTGATTTGTGCAATCAAATCGGCATCGTGGGCGCTGACCGCCACCAGTTCGGTGGGCTGGCGCAGCACCCGCTGCTCCCAGCGTCGGTAGCGCCAACGGTCGAAGGCATTGAGCGGGCGCAGCCACAGCGGCAGGCGATCATGGCAGGCACCCCCCATCACCGATTCGAGGGTGTGCTCGCTGAGCATGTAGGGCAGCCCGCGTGCCTGCAGGGCCTTTTCGAAGGGCTGGAAACTGTAGCTATGCTCGATCTGGATCACGTCCCAGGGTTCGTCCAGCAACTGCTCGAAACGGTGCCGCAGGCAAGGGGCCAGGCCATTGATGATCGCCCGCATGGGGTAGTCGATGATCGGCGAGGCCAGCAGGTTGAGCGGGCTGTGCAAGGGCCGGCGGGGCAGCACGATCAGGTGTTCGAGCAGTGGCTCCAGGGCCTCGCGGGCAGCATCGCTGAGGGGGACTTTCGATTGAACCAGCAGGGTAATGCGGTGGCCGCGCTGTGCCAGTGTGCGTATCAAGTGGTATTGCCGGGTCTTGCTGCCGCTGGTGGTCGGCCATGGCAGGTAAGGCAGTGTCCAGAGTATGCGCATGACCCGGAATCCTCGCTAAAGGCTGCGGATAGCAAGACGCGCCCGTAGGCAGCAGCGGGGCAACCGCTGCCGGGGCGCGTCCTTGGCTAAGTATGTATTTGCTGAGCATAGCCGCGCATTCTCAAGCGTGGGGAAAATGACTGGCAAACGCGCTCAACGAGTGGGGGAGGCCTTGACCGCATTGGGCCGTTATTTTTCGGGTGGCCATGAAACGATCTGGGCACGCCAGTGGTCGAGATCAGGGTTGGCCAACTTGACGGAGGCACGCGCATGCAAAGGCGCAAGGCAATGCTGATCCTGCACGGCAAGCAGGCGATGAACGAAGAGCTGCGCAGTGCCGTGCACGACCTGCGCGCTACCGGTTGGGTACTGGATGTGCGGGTCACCTGGGAGGCGGGCGACGCCCAGCGCCTGGTTGCCGAGGCGTTGGCGGCTGGCTATAGCCATATCGTTGCCGGCGGCGGTGACGGCACGCTGCGCGATGTGGCCGAGGCCATGGGGCTGGCAGGTACCGAGGCCAGCCTGGCATTGCTGCCATTGGGTACGGCCAACGATTTCGCCAAGGCCGCGGGTATACCCCTGGAGCCTGCCACGGCACTGGCCTTGCTGAATGTACCGCCACAACCAACAGACCTGGGCCAAGCCGGCGACCAGTTGTTCCTCAACATGGCCACCGGCGGTTTTGGCAGCCAGGTCACGGCCAATACCTCCGAAGACTTGAAGAAAGTACTGGGTGCGGCGGCCTACCTGTTTACCGGGTTGTCGCGCTTCAGCGAACTGCAGGCAGCTTCGGTGGAGCTGCACGGGCCGGGCTTCCACTGGCAGGGGGACTTGCTGGCATTGGGTATCGGCAATGGCCGGCAGGCCGGGGGCGGGCAGGCGCTGTGCCCCGAGGCGGTCGTGAACGATGGTTTGCTCGACATCGCTATCCTGCCAGCGCCACAGGAGGTTGTAGGGGCGCTACGCGACCTGTTGGCCGGTGACGGCCTGTTCGTCCGGGCCAGGTTGCCGTGGGTCGAGATCAAAAGCTCGCAGGGGTTGGATATCAACCTGGATGGTGAGCCATTGCAGGCCGACAGCCTGCGTTTCCAGGCCAAGCCTGCTGCGCTGCGCCTGCATCTGCCGGTCGGGTCGCCGTTGCTCAGTCGTCCAAGCTGATGATTTTCTCGCGTACGGCATACAGCACCAGGCCAGCTACGTCATGGATCTGCAGGCGTTTCATGATCTGCGAGCGGTGGGTTTCCACCGTCTTGATCGACAAGCCCAGACCCATGGCGATTTCCCGGGTTGACTTGCCGCGCACGATCAGGCGCAGGATCTCCAGTTGCCTTGCGGTAAGGTTGTGCCGCTCGCCATTGGCTTGCTTGCCCTGCCTGTTGTGCTGCAGCGCCTGGTTGATGACGGTGTGGGCGATGGCCGGGCTGAGGTAGCGCTCGCCGTTACGCATCGCGTCCAGGGCATGTTCCAGTTCGGTGGCACTGGTGTCCTTGAGCAGGTAGCCGTGCGCGCCACTTTCCAGGGCCCGCATGATCAGGTCCGGGTCGGTGTGCATCGACAGGATCAGCACCTTGCAGCTGGCGCCGCTGGCGCGCAGTTGGGTGAGGGCGTCCAGGCCGCTGGTCGAGCGCATGGAAATGTCCAGCAGGACGATGTCTGGCGCCAGCGTACGCACCTGATCGAGTAGCTGGCTGCCGTCGTCGGCTTCACCGACCACGCAGTAGCCCGGGATGTCGCAGACCAGTGCACGTACCCCGGCGCGGATCAGCGAGTGATCGTCTACCAGCAGCAATCTACAGGTCATGGGCGGCAGTACTCCTGGCGCGTTGCTGGGTACGCGGTGGCCACGGGAACACTGCCTCGATACGCGTGCCCAGGCCGAGCTGGCTGGTGATATCGAGGCTGCCCTGCAAGGCGGTTACCCGCTCTTGCATGCCGGCCAGGCCGCGCTGGCCGGCCTCGGCGGGGTGCCGGGCAGGGACGAAGCCACGGCCATCGTCGTGGATCGACAGCGCCAGCCCCTCGGGGGTGCGCTGAAGGCGTATGACCAGGTTGCCTGCCTGGGCGTGGCGCAGCATGTTGGTCACGGCCTCTTGGGTAATGCGGAACACTGCCATGGCCACGGCCTCGTCAATACCACCCAAGCGCTGGTTGCATGCCAGGCTCCAGTGCACGCCGCTGCTTGCCAGGGTGCGTACCAGGTGCGCGCGCAGGCTGGCTTCGAGGCCAAGGCTGGCCAGCTGCCGCGGGTTGAGCAGGGCGGACACATCGCGCACATTGCCCAAGGTGTCATCCAGCGTGCTGCGCAGGGCGTCGCAATGGCCTTGCAGCTCGTCGGGTATGCGCCGTTGCAGCCACTGCAGTTGCAGCTTGGCAGCGGTTAGCAATTGGCCGATGTCGTCGTGCAGTTCTCGACTCAGGTGCTGGCGCTCGTCTTCCTGAACCTTGAGCATACGTTCGGCCAGTTCCGCAGGGCGCAAGCTGATCGACTTGGCACCCATGCCCAGGTGCAAGGCGGCCCCTAGCGTGGCGGCCAACTGCAGCACCAGCCACGTGGTGGGCATCGCCTGGCCGGCAAGGTACAGCCAAAGGTTGGCGACCAGTGAGACCACGCACAGCGCGATTGTGGCCCAGCGCAGCAGGGCCGCGCGAGCGCAGCAATGCAAAGGATTTTTCAAGCGTGGGAACATAGGTAGGGAAGCCACAGAAGTATTGCTGATGGAGGCCTTGAACAATGCATGTCAGAGGCTTTGCTGCAGTACTTTCGATGTTGTTTCGGGCACGTGTTCTTTCGACCTTTTTTGCAGGTTGCACGCGTTTGTGGGGGCGCATATTACCACTTCGCACTGCGTTGGTCGCTGCTGGGTAACGCTTTGAAACGCCTGCCTGTCGGGCGGTTCGAGGTAGCGAAATGCCACTGCTTGTTTGTATGCCGCTCCCGCGCTGTGTAACTTGCGGTGCAATGATTCAACTTTGCCCGTGGGCGCTTTGAGAACTTTGCGAGTTCGACCTTGGTGGTGCGTGAACAGTCGAGCTTAGTTGTACTTTGCCGCGGGCTAGTACGACGAATATGGGCGGCCAGAATGTTGTTCGGTGGCTTCGCCATGTGGGTGGAAGCATGCACTGCCTTGCTCGTCGCAGGGGGCACAAGCTTGCGCCAAAGGTTGTTCCAGTACCTTGGCCAATTCACCCAGCAGTACCAGCTGTTCGCCGATGTCCAGGTTCAGCCGGCCGGTGCGGGTGTCGACCAGTTCCAGCTGCCAGGCCAGCAGTGTCAGGCAGGCCCCTACGGCGGGCAGGGCTTCACGCTGCAGGCAACCGCCATGGCATGCCGGAGCGAGTAACTGCTGCAAGGCGCTGCTGTAGTGGGCGACTTCAAGCAAGCCCAGGCCAGTGGCCTGCCGAGCGAGGCTTTCGAGGGCATTGGCCAGGCAATGGCAGGCATCCGCATCGTTGTCGATCAATTCCAGGTGCTGCAGGCATTCCTGGGCCTGGGTGAGAAGCACCTGGGCATCCAGCAGGAAACCCTGCAGTGCATCATCGAACCCTAAGGGACTGTCCATCATGAGCCCCCAGCGCATAGGGCAGGCGCAGGTGACGGGCACGCCGAAACGATAGCTAGCAAAAGCCTGACTCCATTCATGCGATGAGAAAGGCGTCACATTAATGGCTAAAGGATATCGCGAACATCAGGTTGCACCCGATTGCTGCTAAGGGTTTCCCTGAGGTGGCGCTAAGGTGGGGAGCTTTCGTCGCAGCCCGTGAAAGGCCTGCAATGCCCGCAGTAAAGCATGATGGTAAAGTGATATCAATTGCCGTCGCGGCATTTTCCCGCAGGGGTCAAGGTGTGCGTGAAGCCGCCGATACAAAGTGGATGATTTCACTTTTTTCGACTCAAGCCTGGAGGCTTTCCAATGGCTGGCATTCTCGACACGGTAGACCAACGCACGCAACTGGTGGGTGAGAACCGCCTGGAAATTCTGATGTTTCGCCTGGCCGGCCGCCAGCTGTTCGCAATCAACGTATTCAAGGTGCAGGAGGTGCTGCAGCTGCCCAAGCTGACTTTGATGCCCCAGCGCCACGCCTTCGTCTGCGGGGTGGTCAACCTGCGTGGCCAGACCCTGCCAGTGATCGACCTGTCCCAGGCAATCGGCATGCGCCCACTGCAGCCAGGGCCGAACAGCACCATCATCGTCACCGAGTACAACCGCTCGGTGCAGGCCTTCCTGGTGGGCGGTGTGGACCGCATCGTCAACATGAACTGGGAGTCGATCATGCCGCCGCCTTCCAGCGCCGGGCGCCAGCACTACCTGACCGCCATTACCAAGGTCGATGACCAGTTGGTGGAGGTGATCGACGTGGAGAAGGTGCTGGCCGAGATCGTGCCCTACAACGCCCGTGTCTCCGGCGAGAAGCTTGCAGACCCGGTGCTGGCCCGGGCCAGGGGCCGCGAAGTGTTGCTGGTGGACGACTCCAGCGTGGCCTTGGCGCAGTTGCGTGACACCCTGTCCCAGCTGGGTGTGAAGCTGCATGTGGCCAGTGATGGCCTGAAGGCGCTGCGCATGCTCAAAGGTTGGGCCGATGCCGGTGAAGACGTGTGCGAGAAGCTACTGATGGTGTTCACTGACGCCGAAATGCCGGAAATGGACGGCTACCGGCTGACCACCGAAATCCGCAACGATGCCCGTTTGCGCCAGCTCTACGTAGTCCTGCATACCTCGTTGTCGGGCAGTTTCAACGAATCCATGGTGAAGAAGGTGGGCTGCGACAACTTCCTGTCCAAGTTCCAGCCCGACCGCCTGGTTGATGTGGTCAAGCAGCGCCTGTTGCTGGATGGCGTCACGGGGTGATCGCGAGGCCGGCCAGGTATAAGCTTGGCTTTTGGCATGAAGCGAGGCGGCAGGGATGTTTCTCAGTGAGCTGTATCGATACCCGGTGAAGTCGGGGCAGGCGCAAGCCCTGCAGGCTTCACCGGTGGGGTTGTTGGGGTTGCAGGGCGACCGGCGCTGGATGGTAGTAGAGGAAGAGAACGGACGTTTCCTCACCCAGCGCGCCTGGCCACAACTTGGGCAGATCATCGCGCGTGATGATGACAGCGGCCAGCTGCTGCTACAGGCTCCTGGGCAGGCACCGTTGGTGGTGCCTGTGCCGCCTGCTGATGACGCCCTGCGTGGCGTGACCATCTGGCGTGACACCCTGCGCGTGCCGGACGCTGGCGATGCCGCAGCGGCCTGGCTGAGCGAGCTGTTGGGCAAGGCCGTGCGCCTGGTGCATTGCCCGGAGCAGCGCGCGCGCTACCTGCCCAGCGGCTATGGCTTCAACAGTGACCGGGCGGCGTTCCCGGACGGTTTCCCCTTGCTGCTGATCGGCCAGGGCTCGCTGGACGAGCTCAATCGACGCATCGGCCGGCCCATGGAGATGCTGCGCTTCAGGCCAAACCTGGTGGTGCAGGGCGCTGAACCCTTTGCTGAGGATGGCTGGAAACGGATACGCATCGGCTGCCTGGAGTTTCGCGTGCTCAAACCCAGCGTGCGGTGCATCTTCACCACCATCGATCCGGCTACCGGGGAGCGCAGTGCCGACCGTGAGCCGATGGCTACGCTCAAGACCTTCCGCGAGAAGGAGGGGGATGTGTTGTTCGGGCAGAACCTGGCGGCAGATGGCATTGGCCGGCTAGAGGTGGGGATGAAGGTCGAAATCCTGCAGTAGCTGTGTTGCCAGTACCGGCCTCTTCGCGGGTAAAACCCCCCCAAAAAGGGGTAAGCAAAACCAAGAAAAAAGGGGTTTACCCCCGACAAGCCCCAGCAC
>NZ_JBDJLK010000120.1:0-11661 GCF_039673335.1 Pseudomonas sp. TWI929 | reverse complement strand
GCAACAAGCTCTGGTCAAGAACTTGTTGCCACGGCGCTTCGTCTTTCAGGCCCGATATCCTGCTCGGCAAAGCCGGTTCCCGCAGGGCGGAACCTGGTGATGGCACATTTACATCATTCTGGATTGTCCGACAAATTATTCAGCAATGCAACCAAGCGCCGCCGTAGCAGCCCCAGTTCGCGGGATTTGAAGGCGTGTCGGGTTTGCTCCAGCACCTCGGTAGCATCCAGCAAAGCAGCCTGTACCTGCCCAGCCGGCCCCAATTGTGCTGCACCTAGCCAACGGCAGAGCGGTACGGCGCTGCAATTACCGGGCGCACTCAGCACCTCGCAATCGGGTGCTATAGGAGCCAACAACTGGCGCAATTGATCAGCCAGTTCAAGATTGTTGCAGATAATTCTGGTTGCCTGGTTGGACTCGCTCATCAAACTGCATTCCCCTATGTTTGCTGAGCTGTTTACAACACCGCCTGTAGCGTTTTACTGATTCAAATCAATGTTGAAACCTTTCCACCGCCCCCGACAATCGCCCGCATGGCGCGCAGGCGGTGCATGGCTGCATACAATAAATGTGAGGTCTACGTTAAGTCAGTGCACCCGCGGCTGTCGTTTCAACCACCTGAGGTCGTGTGAAATGAGCAACTCGATTCCAGCGCCCGAGATCGTCGATCAAGCTGCTGAAGATATTGACACTGTCGAGACGAACGAGTGGCTCGATGCCCTGGAGGGCGTAGCACGCTGTGCGGGAAGCGCGAGAGTGGAGTATTTGCTGCAACGCCTGGCCGAGCATGCCGGCCACCTGGGTGCGCGAATCGCCGCCAACCCTTACTCGCTCTATCAGAACACCATCGCATTGGAACAGCAGCCGGTGTACCCCGGTGATCTGGCGATGGAGGAGCGCATTACCTCAATCATTCGCTGGAATGCGCTGGCCATGGTGGCCAAGGCGAACAAGGCTTATGGCGAACTGGGCGGCCACATTGCCAGCTACGCTTCTGCCGCAGAGATCTTCGAAGTAGGTTTCAACCATTTCTTCCGTGCCGATACTGAAGGCGGCAAAGGCGACCTGGTGTATTTCCAGCCCCATTCAGCTCCAGGTGTCTATGCGCGCGCCTTCCTTGAAGGCCGGCTGGAACAGCAGCAACTCGAGCGTTACCGGCAGGAGGTGGACGGCGGCGGGCTCTGCTCATACCCACACCCTTGGCTTATGCCGAATTTTTGGCAGTTTCCGACGGGCTCCATGGGCATCGGGCCCATCAACGCCATCTATCAGGCTCGGTTCCTGCGTTACCTGCAACATCGTGGTATCGCCTCGACGCAAGGCCGCCATGTGTGGGGCGTATTCGGCGATGGCGAGATGGACGAGCCGGAGTCCGTCGCCGCACTGTCGTTTGCCGCACGGGAGAAACTGGACAATGTCACCTTCGTGATCAACTGCAACCTGCAGCGGCTTGATGGGCCTGTACGCGGTAACGGGAAAATCATTCAGGAGCTGGAATCACTGTTCAAGGGGGCTGGCTGGAATGTCATCAAAGTGGTCTGGGGGTCGGGCTGGGATGCACTGTTCGCGCGGGACCACAACCATGTTCTGCTGCGCCGCCTCGCCAGCACCGTCGATGGCCAATACCAGACCTTGGGTGCCAACGATGGTGCCTACAACCGTGCCCACTTCTTTGACCTGGAGCCGGAGCTGCAAGCGCTGGTCGCCCACATGAGCCCGGCCGAGATCGATGGCCTGCGTCGCGGCGGCCATGATTTGCGCAAGTTGCACGCTGCATTCGACGCAGCGAAGCGACACAAGGACCACCCCACAGTCATCCTGGCGAAGACCAAGAAAGGCTTTGGCATGGGCCAGGCCGGCGAGTCGCGCAACACCTCGCACCAACAGAAGAAGCTGGATGTCGAGGCCCTCAAGGCGTTTCGAGATCGCTTTGCCTTGCCCTTGGATGACCAGGCAGTGGAGGAGATGCGCCTTTATCGACCGCACGACGACAGCCCCGAATTGCGCTACTTGCATGGGTGCCGTCAGGCGCTGGGCGGATACCTCCCTCGACGCAGCAGCGTGGCCCCCAGGGTTGCCATACCGCCGCTCGCAGAATATGCACGGTTTGCCCTGGAGCCCGATGACCGGCAAATCTCCACCACGATGGCCGTGGTCCGGCTGTTCACCAACCTGCTCAAAGACAAGCAGCTGGGCCCGCGCATAGTGCCTATCGTGGCCGACGAGGCGCGTACTTTCGGCATGGCCAACCTGTTCCGCCAGGTCGGCATCTATTCACCAGTGGGCCAGCTGTACGAGCCGGAGGATGCCGGGGCATTGCTCTACTACAAGGAATCCACTGATGGCCAGTTGCTGGAAGAAGGCATTACCGAAGCTGGCGCCGTCTCGTCCTGGGTAGCTGCAGCGACCTCCTACAGCGTCAGCGGCGAGCCGATGCTGCCGTTCTATATCTACTACTCGATGTTCGGTTTCCAGCGCATCGGCGACCTGATCTGGGCGGCTGCTGACCAGCGCGCCCGCGGTTTCCTGATTGGCGCCACCGCTGGCCGCACCACCCTGGCGGGCGAAGGCCTGCAACACCAGGACGGTACCAGCCAACTCATCGCCTCGACGGTGCCCAACTGCCGTGCCTACGACCCTGCGTTCGCCAGTGAGGCTGCCGTGATCATCGATCATGGCAGCCGACGCATGCTTGAGCAGCAGTGCGATGAGTTCTACTACCTGACGGTGACAAACGAGAACTACACCCAGGCCGCCCTGCAGGACAGCGAGCACGACGATGTCATCCGCGGCATGCGCCTGTATGGCACGCGCGGAAGTGCTGAGCCTGCGGTACGCCTGCTGGGGTCTGGCGCGATCATGCGCGAGGTGATCGCCGCCGCCGAGTTGCTGCAGCAGGACTGGGGCATCAGCAGCCAGCTCTGGAGTGTCACCAGTTTCTCGGAGCTGGCGCGCGACGCTCGCGAAGTAGAACGCCTGCGCCTTTTCGGCAGCCATTGCGAAGGGCAGAGCCATTTGCTGCGTTGCCTGCCCGGGCATACGCCCGTGGTGGCGGTCAGCGACTACGTGCGTGCTTATGCCCAACTGATCGCCCCCCATGTCAGCGGGCCGTTCACCGCCTTGGGTACTGATGGCTTCGGCCGCAGTGACACGCGTGCTGCGCTGCGTCGCTTCTTCGAGGTTGATCGTTACCACATTGCCTTGGCGGCATTGGCCGGTATCGACCCTGGCAAGCATGCCGAAGCGCGGCTGCGGTATAGCATCGACGCAAACGCCGAGGCGCCCTGGAACCGCTGAGCAGCGCCATCCGGCGTAGCGCCAAGGCTATGGTGTTGCATAAAAGGTCTCAAGTCGTTCGAAATATGACTTGGACGGTCTTGCTGGGTGGGGCATAGGATTGCGGCCACTGGAGTTCACAACCAACTCCCCCATCAGGAAAACGCACATGAACCTCAAATCCCTTATCGCCAACCCACTGGGCTTCGGTACCGCGCCATTGGGCAACATGTTCCGTAACGTGCCTGAAGACGAAGTACAAGCTACCGTCGATGCCGCCTGGAGCAACGGCGTGCGCTACTTTGACAGCGCCCCGTTCTATGGCGCCGGCCTCTCCGAAACCCGCCTGGGCAATGCCCTGGCCGGCCGCCCTCGTGACGAGTACGTGCTCAGCACCAAGGTTGGCCGCATCATCCTCGACGAACTGGAAGACCCCGCCGCCCGTGAACTGGGTGAAAAGAGCGGCCTGTTCGAGCACGGCAACCGCAACCGTATCGTCAATGACTACAGCGCCGACGCTACCCTGCGCTCCATCGAAGACAGCTTGCGCCGCCTGAAGACCGACCGCCTGGACATCGTCTGGATCCACGACATCGCCCAGGATTTCTACGGTGATGAATGGCTGAGCCAATTCGAAATCGCCCGTACTGGTGCCTTCCGCGTGCTTACTCGCCTGCGTGAAGAAGGTGTGATCAAGGCCTGGGGCCTGGGTGTGAACCGCGTCGAGCCGATCGAGTTGACCCTCGACCTGGATGAGCCTCGCCCTGATGGCTTCCTGCTGGCCGGCCGCTACTCGCTGCTGGACCACGACCGCGCGCTGCAACGCGTGATGCCGCAAGCGGTGGAGCAGGGTGTCGGCATTGTCGTGGGTGGCCCGTACAGCTCGGGCGTGACCGCTGGCGGCGAGCACTTCGAGTACCAGAAAGCCACCCAGCCGGTACTGGCCAAGCTTGAGCGCATCCGTGCCGTAGCCCGTGCCCATGGTGTGGATGTGAAGGCGGCTGCCTTGCAGTTCGCCCTGGCCCACCCGGCCGTAGTCTCGGTGATTCCGGGCTCCACCCGCCCTGAGCACGCCAATGAAGACCTCGCCGCACTGAGCAAGGTGATTCCGATGGCCTTCTGGAACGACCTGCGCCAGCAAGGGCTGATTAACGCCCAAGCCCCGGTACCTGCTGTTTAAACCGACTTTGCAGGGCCGCACCGCGGCCCTGCTTACCCCGAATCAATGGGGCCACGCCCCAGGAGAATCATCATGGCAACTGCACAAGCTTCCATCACCCTGGCAACCGATGCCAACCGCGTTTGGCAACTGATTGGCGGTTTCGACGCGCTACCCGACTGGCTGCCTTTCATCCCCGAAAGCACCCTGAGCGAAGGCGGCCGCGTCCGTACCCTCAAGAGCGTCGCTGGCGACACCATCATCGAACGCCTGCTGGACTTCAACGAAGCAGGTCGCAGCTACAGCTACACCATCCTCAGCGGGCCGGCACCGGTACGTGACTACCAGTCGACCCTGCGTGTGGTGGCTGAGGGTAGCGGCGCTCGTGTGGAATGGTCCGGCTCGTTCGTGCCGGCTGGGATCAGCGATGCTGAAGCTACTGCGCTGTTTGCCGGTATCTATGAAGACGGGCTGGCGGCGCTGAAGAAAGGGTTGGAAGGCTAAGCGTATTTTCTGGACGGGCTTGCCCGGCGGCAGTGTCAGGATTTGAATTCTGGTACGTCGCTGGGGCCTGCTGTCAATCAGTGAGCCAACCCGGCTAACCCTCGACCCAGGTCCCTCCGTGGCTGGTCGTGTCTCCCTCCCTCCGCTTGGCCCTCGATGATCGTGCAGGCTGCACCGGTTTCGATGACTGCGCCGCAACTGATCCGGTCATCTACAGGTGCGACGGCCTTAACTATCCATGAATGTGACTTCAGGAATTTACAGTCCTTTAGTCCGCAATAGATCTGATCTTCGGCTCGAGAACTGAGACTAAGTTGTTTTTGTATATCTGAATTTAACCGCTCTAGATGACAGCCTGATGGCTTGTTTTGCGCGTGTCAGATGTCTTGCGGGTAATCTGGGTGCGTCGTTCGTAAGTGTGTCGGTAAAAAATCCTACAACACCATCGGAAATTTCGCTGCCTGCTTCGGCTTGTGCTTCTTTAAGATATCGCTATTATCAGGAGTGTCGCAATGTCGCGGCATTTATATGGAGATTCAAAATGAAAGCTATCAAGATGGAATCTGTAAAGCTGGGAAATTTGGCTCTTTTGGTCAAAAAGGCTAAATAAGATTTAGCCGGTAAATGCTGAAGCGCAGTGCCGGCCTGCGCTTTGGCTAAGGGAGGGGGTATGATAAGTAGGGACTGCTTTTTTATTGCTATAGATAATGCTCTGATTTGCTGGGACTTCAAGAGGCACAAGCAGTATCAGTTGTCGGTGGAGCATGCGCATCGGTTGGTCTCATTAATTTATGGCCAAGGCTGCAGTGATTTAAATGATGTGGTAGTTGAGGATTTGAAGCGCTGTAAGGTTGTGTTGGATTCTACCGGAGGCGAGAGTGCTTGGGGTTGGGATGTGCTTTCTAGGATTTTTCATCTTGGCACCAAAGATATAGTGCTGGAAAACCAGCCGTCCAGCGAGCATGAGTGGGCTGCTCAATACCTCGAACATTGTAATGATGTATTGAGTGAGGCTTCGCCTGTTGAGACATTTCGGGGTGTTGTAGGCGGTATCCAGTTGCCTGGTTTGTGCGCTGCGGATGAATTTGATGAGGTGCTTGCGCGACGAGCAACTGTAAGAGCCTTCCATCACGTACCGATTTCTATAGCTGAGCTAGGGAAGATCCTGCATCATGCACTAGGCTTTGTTGAGAGGCGAGCACTTTCTAATCAAGAAGGAGGCGTTGAGCAGTTCTCCAAACGTCGTAGCAGTCCATCAGCGGGTGGCTTAAATGCTACGGAGGGCTATGTATATGTAGCTAATGTCGAAGGCTTGGAGCCAGGAATATACTACTACGATCCTCAGCACCATCAGTTACATTGGCGTAGTCAGGTAGTGCCGAGGCTGGGCGATTTGCTTTCAGGTCAGCATTTCGCGAACGATATGCCGGTAGGGCTGTTTCTGACCTCTAGGTTCGATAAGTTGTGGTGGAAGTATGAGCATTCACGTGCCTATCGGATGGCATTGATAGAGATTGGCCATGTGGCACAGACTTTTCAACTGGCGGCCACTGCCGGTGGGATGAGTACATGGCTAACTGGTGCGTTGAATGAGTCCACCATTGAACCATTGCTAAAGCTTGAAAATCCTGATGAGCAGGTGATTTTTTTTGTCGGCTGCGGTTATAGCGATGGTTCCGCTATCCCGAACTGCTTAAGGTCTCTATTGAAGTAAGGTTTGCACGAGGTGTATGCGTGAGAAGAATGACTGATCGTAGTGTTGCTATGTTTAGAGATTGGCATTTGTCTAGCGCTGTGCGCTCGCGGCCTTATGCATACAAATTTTCGGAGGCGGACTTTGCTCAATCTGAGCCTGGCATGTGGTTTCCTGCTGCGCTCAGTTCTGCATTGGCTCATGACTCAGTAAAAGCTCTTTCAAAGCAAGAGTTGAGGACTTTGCATGTATATCATTTGGTGTATTTCATGGGCTACACGACAGAGCTGGAGGTGGCTCATGTCAATGAGGCTGTGCAGTGCGTCGTGGTTGGCGGTTTAAAGAAGTACTTTGAGGATGAAGAGCGTCGTATCGCTTTGAAGCTCTACGCTGATGAAGGATACCACGCTCTATTTTCACGGGATATTGCAGATCAGGTGGCAAAACATTTTGATCTGGTGCGGGCTAAGTCTGCTCGAATTGTGGGGCTAGACCGTATTTTGGAGGAAAGTCCTTTAAGGTTTAGAGATTTAACCCGATTTTGTATCGCGTTTTTCTCAGAGACTTTGATTGTTTGTGAGTTATTAAAGCTATCTCGCGACTCACTTGTAGAACCTGTGGCGCATATGCTGATTGATCATTTGCATGATGAGGGGCGCCATGCGGTCTTCTTTTCTGAGTGCTTCGTCCGGCTGTGGTGGAAGATCTCCAGGTGCGAGAAAAATTATGTGGTTGAAGTGCTGCTTGAGGTGCTTGCGGTCTTCTGTCGACCTGATATTCATTTCTTGCAGATGCTTTTTAAAAGTCGGCCAGCCATCGGGCGCGAAGTTGTCGATTATTTAGAGGCGAATTGGCCTGCGCGGATGATTGAGGTTTCTGGGCCGACGCTTCGAGCGATTAAGCGCACTGATTTGCTGGATGATGAGGGCTATTTTATGCAATTCAAAACGGCGGGGTTAGTCGCATGAGCCGGCCCTTGGGTTCGCTCAGTAGCTTTCTGTACTCGGCCCTGTTGATTCTGTTGTGTCTGCTAGGCGTATTCCCTCTGGATGTGATCCTACCATCGTTCCCTGCGCTCGCAGACGAGCTCCACGTCGAGTCACGGCAAATAGCCTACTCGGTGAGTTTCTTTGCTTTTGGTGTTGCCTTGGCGCAAGTTGTGATCGGGCCATTGTCGGATGGCATGGGACGTAAGAGTTTGTTACTCGCAGGGCTGGGAGTGTCCATTGCAGGGGCAGTGGGTTGTGTATTTTCAACCCGTTATGAGACATTCATGGCGTTCCGTTTACTGCAGGCCTTGGGTTGCGGGAGTTTCGTGCTGGGCCAGGCGCTTGTGCAGGATCTGTATAGGGATAAACAGCGCAATGCCATGCGAATCCTGCTGACCAGCGCAAGTGGGCTGTTCATCTCGTTGTCACCGGTTGCAGGCGCTTTTCTTCAACATTCTTTTGGCTGGAAGGGAAGTTTTGTGGTATTCGCTTTCATTGCCGTGATCGTTTTATGCCTAACGTATGCTCTGCTGCAGGACAAGCCTGCGTCGTGTGGCCGTACCCTAGGCATGCGCAGCTACCTGATCATGCTGCGTGATACGACCTTTCTCGCGCACGCCATGTTGTCCAGCCTTGCCTTTGCCTGCCATTTTTCCTTTATCGTTATCGCGCCTTTGGTATTGATGGACCGGCTGGGTCTGACGCCATATCAATTTTCCATTGCATTTATTGCCTATGGACTTGCGTATGTTGCTGGCGGAGCAGCCGCGACTCACTTGAACAATCGCGTAAGCCCGCAGGCTCAGATCAAAACGGGGTTCCTGCTGATAGCCGTCGGGGGCATCACCTTGGTGATCTGGGAGCAGGTAGCAGGATTAACGGTGGTGGGGCTTCTGCTACCGATGATCATCTGCACGACCGGGACAACGCTGGTGCGCCCCGCTGCGACTACCCAAGCCTTGGGGCGTTACCCGCAGCAGGCCGGTGCGGCAGCATCGCTCAATACTACATGGCTGTTTGCAGGTGGTGGTTTGGCTGGCAGTCTTGTTGCAGGCGTTGAAAGTGCGCTGCCGATGAGCTTGGGGCTTCTGTTCCTGAGCGCCAGTTTGTGTGGATGGCTGTTACTTGCATGCATCAAAGACAATGAGATGCAGCATTGCTGAGGCGTTGATCAGGCCCAAAAACCAAACAGCACCAACGCCGCCACACCCAGCCCGACCGCCACCGAACAGCCGCCCAACGACAGCGCCGCCCGGCCTTGCCGGTACCAGCCGTCCTGGCCCAGTTGCCGTGCCGGTGCCAACAGGCTGCGCCAGCGCAGTTCCGTTTCGTGAAACGCCTGCAAATTCGCCGGGTCCGCATCCAGCCAGCGGCGGAAGTCGATGCGCTCGCACGCCGTCACCTGTGGGCTTTGCAAGCGCACGTACCATTGCCCGGCAACACTCGCCAGCCCGTCCTGGGGTGAGCGGCCGGCCTGAAGTGCCTGGTCCATGTGCCGTTCAATGCTTGGCAATGGCAGGTCGAGGCGGGCGGCGATGCTGGCGAAGTCCAGCTGGTCCAGGCGGTTGAGCAGGAACACTTGTTGCACACGCCGTGGCAGGCGTTTCAGGGCATGCAGCAAGGCGTCGTCGGCAGTATGTTCGGCAGCAGGGGTTGGGTGCTCAAGGGGCAGCAGCAGACGGGTCATTGACAGCTCCTTGCTCGGAAGGGGGGAGGGAGGGGGCATCGTCCTTGATGCGTGATCAGCGTAGGTGAAACGAGATTGATTCTCAAGTGCTGATTCCGCAAAGTTTTGTAATGAGCGTTCACGCCCTGAAACACCTTTGCTATCATGCGCGCCATCACGATCTTCATTAGCCTGAAGAGCCAAAAAAAAGACCCAGCAAAAAGCTGGGTCAAAAACCGTGATTAGCCTGATGAGGAGATAATCTGAGAGCGACCTAAGCTCCAGGTTATCCAGCAGATCTCGCGATCAGCTGAGTGCAATAATAATCGTTATCATTTGCCAGTCAAATGAATTTTCGCTAATCCGGTAAAAAAGTTTTACCGGCGCGCTTCCTTGTCCCGGCAATCGGGGCCTTTGCCGTTACCAAGCCATCACGTTCTCTCCCTTCTTTTTGTCTATAAACCCCGTTCCCCGGGGCGTTTGTGCTCCAGCAGTGCGCGGGCCATGTCCATCATGTGCATCAGGGCGAAGGTCAGTTCGCGCTGGCTGCCGTGCTGGTGGGTGGCGGTTTCCTGCGCAGTGGCGGCGGCGCAGCGCAGCAGGGCGATGGCGTGCTCCTGGGCCTGGTCGCCGGTTACGCCTTCGTGCAGGGTCCAGATCTTGTTGTCCTGGGTGGGGCGTGGCGGGTTGGGGTTGAGGTAGTAGTCGAGCGCACGGCGGGCGGCTTCGCTGTCGAGATCTGTTTCGTCGTTTTTCGATGGTTTCATGGCGATACCTGCTGATTTCCCTTCAAGCACACTGGAATCACAGCATAGGTCAGTCTGTACTATTTAATGCTAAATAAATAATTCAGATTGTGTATTGCTGCGAGTAATACAGTCCGTATTGTTGCCGCTCATGGAAAACTGGAACGCATTTCTCAAGCGCTACAAGCGCGAACATAACCTCAGCCAGCTCAAGCTGGCCGAGCGCCTGGGCATGACGCAGGGGGGCGTGGGGCATTGGCTGCGTGGTACGCGGCGGCCGACGCTGGAGACCATTAACGAGAAGCTCGAAAAACTGGGGCTGGTGTTTCTGGAAGCTCAAGTCATGGTGGTGGAGCGCGATATCGTGCGCGAAGCGCCTGGCCACTATGCGGCCGAGCAGCCGGTTTCGGCCGAAGCGCTGCTTTATGCGAGCTTTCGCTTCCCAGTGCTGAGTTGGGCTGACTTACAGGGGCCTTTGCCAGAGACAAGCAAGGCCCACGAACAGACGGACTACATGCCCGCGGGTAATGCGTTCTGGCTGGTGGTGGAAAACGATTCGATGAATGCCGCCAGTGGCAAGAGCGTGCCTGAGGGTATGCGTGTGCTGGTGGATACCGGCCTGCCGGCAGAGCCAGGCAGGCTGGTCATTGCACGGCAGCCGGGGCGGCCGCCAGTGTTGCGGCAGTTGGTCGAGGAGGGTGGAGACAAGATGCTCAAGCCGCTGAATACGCGCTATCCGACTGTTCTCTGTGAAGAGGGTTGCGAGTTTCTGGGTGTGGTCGTGCGGGTGCACGGGGCCTTCTAGATTGTCGGGGCTGCTGCGCAGCCCTATCGCGACACAAGGCCGCTCCTACAACGGATGATCATGCCAGCGATGAATATGGACAGATGGATTGCCCTCGTTCGCGACCGGATGGAAGAGCTAGGGCTCACTCAAGAACAGCTTGCCGAGCGCGTTGGCGTGTCTCAAGGCAGCGTGGGGCATTGGGTGAGCAAGCGGCGGCAGCCGAAGGTCGAGTCGATGAACCGCACGCTCGTCGAGATTGGCATGCCCCACTACAGCGTCAGTTTACAACTGCGCATTCAGGGGCAGGTTGACGTGGAGCGGAGCGTTTACGAGGTGGATGACGCTAATGACGATCTGGACCTCATGCCGTACATCGTGTGTTTTCGCTACCCGGTGCTGGGTTGGAGTGAGTTAGGTGCTGCGCAGGCAGAAGAACCTGCCGTGTTCGAGCAGACCGGCTACCTGGCGCAGGGCAAGGCGTTCTGGCTGACCGTTGAGAATGACGCGATGAGCGCCCTCAGTGGCCGCAGTGTGCCGCAGGGCATGCGGATGCTGGTGGACGCTGGGGTAGAGGCTGAGCCAGGGCGTCTGGTGATCGCTCGTCAGCCAGGCAAACCGGCGATTTTCCGCGAGTTGACCGAGGAAGGCGGGCAGCGGTACCTGAAGGCGCTGAACAGCAACTACCCGGCACTGCTGTGTGAAGAGGGTTGCGAGTTTCTAGGTGTGGTCGTGCGGGTGCATGGGGCCTTCTAGATTGACGGGGCTGCTGCGCAGCCCATCGCCGGCAAGCCAGCTCCCACAGGTAAGGCGCATGGCTTGAGTTCAGTGTAATCGGGGTGGG
>NZ_JBDJLK010000119.1:0-12011 GCF_039673335.1 Pseudomonas sp. TWI929 | reverse complement strand
AGCTCAATGCCGACAACGGCAAGCCTTGCGCGATCACGACCATCTTCCTGCTGCAAAACAGCGAGGTGCCGGAATGACCCGCCTCGCCCTCTGCCTCCTGCTGCTGGCCACTGGCGCCAGCGCAACCGAGAACGTCATCGACGTGCAGCACGACAGCCAGCGCGGCGTCACCTGCTACCTGCTCAACGGGGTCGGCATCAGCTGCATCCCCGACAGCCAGCTGCAGGCCGGCAACCAGCGCCAGCTCTCCCCGCACGAAACACAACCGGAACCTACGCCCGCACTGGCGCCTGGGCGCTGGATTGATGAGAGGTATCAGCTGTGAGCAAGAAGAAAACCCACTTCACCATCGTCTCCAGCGCCGAGCTTGAGGAGCTGCGCCGGGACCGTGAGCGCTTGAGCGCGCTCGAGTCGTGCTGCTGGGATGTCCGATTCGAGAGCCACTCCAACGGCATGGACGGCGACTACACCATCGGCATTGAAATTGTCGGCCACTACATGGGTAAGCCTTGCGCGCGAGTGCTGGGTGAGAACTACAACGAAGACCTGCGCGCCGCCATCGACCAGGCTTTGACTGCTGAAGCCTACCCACCAGAGCGCCCTGAGTACGACCTATACGGCAAACCAGAGAGGCGCCGGGCATGACCGACCAGATCGAAGTGAAGACGGCCGACTGACCGGCGAGCAGTTGGGCTGGGCAGTCGGCAAGGCGGAAGGAATGGACGTGTTCCTGGCCCCTCCGCAGTACGGCAACCCCTGGCGGGTGTTCGCTCGCTTCCCCCTACAACTCAAGCCCGCCAGCACCATCGGTACCAGAGCCCTTCGTGGCTGTCAGTACGACCAGCGTCGAAGCATAGGTCGTCCAGTCCTCGAATGCTTTGCGTTGCGCGATCAAAGCTTCATCCCACTGAGGACCTCCGATCCGACTGTAAGCGACCTGATTCATGATGGATGACGTCGCAGCATCGAGCTCCCGCAGAAGCTGGTATGCACGATACCTCTTGTCGCTGTTCGGCATTTCTTTCCCCTTACGTCACGTAACCAACGAGGCCACGCTGCAATAACCAGTAGCACTACGCCATGTTGACACCAAAGCATCAAGCATTACTCCGTCTGAGAGCTACAACCGAACACCTTTCCCCTACAACTCAAGCCCGCCGACATGCGCGGGCATGGAGAGCTATTGCCGCCACCTGCGGCGTGGAGACCATCCCATGAAAACCGAAAGCACCGGTGACGTCGACAAAGTCACCGAACAGCGAATGGCCGAACTGATCGGCTGCACTAAACGCTCCCTGGAGCATCGGCGCTTGGATGGGAAGATCCCCGCAGGCGTCTGGATGAAGCACGGCGGCCGGATCATCTACAGCAAAAAGAGGTATGACGAATGGCTGGAAAGCCAATGGGTTTACCCCGTGGGGTCGAAATCTTCCGCAACTCCCTCCGCATTCGTTTCACATGGGACGGTATCCGTCGATGCGAAACGCTCCCCTATCCCCCGACACAAAAAGGGATCAAGGCTGCATCCAGCCTTCGCGATCAGGTAGCCAGCCTCAACAAGCTCGGCCTACTTGACCAGGACAAGTACGCAGAGCTGTTCCCCAGTTCACAGGCTGCGGTCGGCGGTAAGCCGACCTTCGGCGAGTATGCCCAGCTCTGGCTCGACGGCCGGGAAATTACCCAGGGCACGCACAATAACTACAAAAGCGCCCTGAACCTTTACTGGGTACCACGACTGGCCATGGTCCGTGTCGACCTGATCACGACCAATCTGCTGCGCCGCATCATCACTGAAACCGAATGGACCTCCCCAAACGTGAAGCGCAATGCGATCACCAGGCTGTCCACCATCCTTACTGCAGCCACCCGGGAAGGCCTGCTTGCAAAGAATCCCGCCGAGCTGATTGACCTGCCGAAGCGATCAAAGAAGGAGATCGACCCATTCAGCCTGGCAGAAGCCAACGCTATCATCGACAAGCTGTATCAGCACAAGCACTGGCCGAGCCTCATCTACGCCGCTCTATTTGAATTCATGTTCTTTACCGGCCTTCGCCTGTCGGAGGCCTTGGCCGTGCGTTGGGATGTGATCGACATGGAGAGGAGGACAGTACACGTCAAGCGGACCGTCGCCCTGGGCGAGGTTGAAGAAAGGACGAAAACCGGCAGGGACCGTTTTGTGCTGCTGAACGATCGGGCGTTGCGGGCGATCCAGTTCGCCAGGCAGTACGCAGATCGCCGCAGGGATGGCAAGGGAGCAGTGACCGAAACACCGTTCCTGTTCCCGCCGTCGAAGAACGCCGAGTACGTGAAACAGACCTCCGATCTGCATAAACAGTGGGTGCCGGTGCTGAATGAATTGGGGATCAGACGTCGCCCCCCATACAACTGCCGTCACACCTATGCGACAATATGCTTAATGTCCGGCCTCAACCCCGCATTTATCGCCCAACAGCTGGGTCACAGCGTTCAGATGCTGCTGTCGACGTATGCCCGTTGGCTCAACTCAAGCTCCGACTGGAGCGAGCTGGAAAAACTCAAGATTGGTATCAAATCGGTATCAGCTGAAAGCCCAGCGTCGTAAGTTACTGATAGGTAAGCCCTTTGATCTCCACCGCTAACATCACCATGCAGTTCGGCTCCAAGCCGCTGTTCGAAAACGTTTCCGTCAAGTTCAACAACGGCAACCGCTACGGCCTGATCGGCGCCAACGGTTGCGGCAAGTCGACCTTCATGAAGATCCTCGGCGGCGACCTGGAGCCATCCGGCGGCCAGGTCATGCTTGAGCCGAACACCCGCCTGGGCAAGCTGCGCCAGGACCAGTTCGCCTACGAGGAATTCACCGTGATCGACACGGTGATCATGGGCCACGGCCAGCTGTGGAAGGTCAAGGCCGAGCGCGACCGTATCTACTCGCTGCCTGAAATGACCGAGGAAGACGGCATGGCCGTCGCCGAGCTGGAAACCGAATTCGCTGAGATGGACGGCTACACCGCCGAGTCCCGCGCCGGTGAACTGCTGCTGGGCCTGGGTATTCCGCTGGAACAGCATTTCGGCCCGATGAGCGAAGTGGCGCCGGGCTGGAAACTGCGCGTGCTGCTGGCCCAGGCGCTGTTCTCGGACCCGGACGTGCTGCTGCTCGACGAACCGACCAACCACCTGGACATCAACACCATCCGCTGGCTGGAAACGATCCTCACGGCGCGTAACAGCACCATGATCATCATTTCCCACGACCGGCACTTCCTCAACAGTGTCTGCACCCACATGGCTGACCTGGACTACGGCGAGCTGCGCCTGTTCCCGGGCAACTACGACGAGTACATGACTGCCGCCACCCAGTCGCGCGAGCAGTTGCTGTCGGACAACGCCAAGAAGAAAGCCCAGATCGCCGAGCTGCAGACCTTCGTCAGCCGCTTCTCGGCCAACGCCTCCAAAGCCAAGCAGGCGACTTCGCGCGCCAAGCAGATCGACAAGATCCAGCTGGCCGAGGTCAAGCCGTCCAGCCGCGTCAGCCCGTTCATTCGCTTCGAGCAGACGAAAAAACTGCACCGCCAGGCTGTGGTTGTCGAGAAGATGGCAAAAGCCTTCGACGACAAGGTGCTGTTCAAGAACTTCGACATTACCGTCGAAGCGGGCGAGCGCGTTGCGATCATCGGCCCCAACGGTATTGGCAAGACTACCCTGCTGCGCACCCTGGTCGGCGAGATGACCCCGGATGCGGGCTCGGTGAAGTGGACCGACAGCGCCGAAGTGGGCTACTACGCCCAGGACCACGCCCACGATTTCGAAGACGACATGACCCTGTTCGACTGGATGGGCCAGTGGACTTCCGGCGAGCAGGTGATCCGCGGCACCCTGGGGCGCATGCTGTTCTCCAACGACGAGATCCTCAAGTCGGTAAAGGTGATTTCCGGTGGTGAGCAAGGCCGCATGCTGTTTGGCAAGCTGATCCTGCAGAAACCGAACGTGCTGGTGATGGACGAGCCGACCAACCACCTGGACATGGAATCGATCGAGGCGCTGAACCTGGCGCTGGAAAACTACCCAGGCACCCTGCTGTTCGTCAGCCACGACCGCGAGTTCGTGTCGTCGCTGGCCACGCGCATCATCGAGCTGTCGGCGGATGGCGTGGTGGACTTCAGCGGTACCTATGATGACTACCTGCGTAGCCAGGGCGTACTGGTCTGATTGATGGGGCGGCCTGGCCATCTTGCATGGCTGGGCCGGCCTCTTCGCGGGCAAGCCCGCGAAGAACCCACCGCCAATCCCACCCGACGAATAATTCGTTAGCCTGCTTTCATTTCCTTCGCGCAACGGCCATGATGGGGTCACGCCCAACCGCCCACCCGCGAAAGAGCCCATGACCGCGCAACAACCCACCCCCGCCAGCAATACACAGCACATCACCCTGCAGATCCTGTCGATCGTTTTCTACACCTTCATTGCCTTCCTCTGCATCGGTTTACCGATTGCGGTGCTGCCCAGCCATGTGCACGACCAATTGGGCTTTGGCGCGGTGATCGCCGGGGTGACCATTGGCCTGCAATACCTGGCCACCCTGCTCAGCCGCCCATTTGCCGGAAAGGTGGCGGACACCTTGGGCGGTAAACAGGCGATCCGCTTTGGCCTGCTGGGAATTGCCGGTTGCGGGGTGTTGACGCTGTTGTCGGCATGGACCCTGAGCGTACCGCTGCTAAGCCTGGCCCTGCTGCTCGGCGGGCGCGTACTGTTGGGCATCGCCCAGGGGCTGATCGGTGTGGCCACCCTGAGCTGGGGCATTGGCCAAGTCGGCCCTGAGCACACCGCCAGGGTGATCTCGTGGAACGGTATCGCCTCCTATGGTGCCATCGCCATTGGTGCGCCACTGGGCGTGCTAGCCGTGGACGGGCTGGATTTCAGCGTGCTGGGGGCGGCTTTGCTGGTGCTGGCAACCCTGGCCCTGCTGGTACTGCGCAAGCGCCCCGACGTGGTGGTGGTACGTGGCGAGCGCCTGCCCTTCTGGTCGGCATTCGGCCGCGTGGCACCGTGCGGCCTGGGCCTGACCCTGGCATCGATCGGCTACGGTACCCTGACCACCTTCGTTACCCTGTATTACCTTGAGCGCGGCTGGGCCGGTGCGGCCTGGTGCCTGAGTGCCTTTGGCGTGTGCTTCATCATTTCGCGGCTGTTGTTCGTCAATGCGGTCAACCGCTTTGGTGGCTACAACGTCGCTGTCGCCTGCATGGCCACCGAAGTACTGGGCCTGAGCCTGCTATGGCTTGCACCATCGCCGCCCTGGGCGCTGGTTGGCGCCGGGCTTACCGGTTTCGGGCTGTCGCTGGTGTACCCGGCGCTGGGCGTCGAGGCGATCAAGCAGGTACCCAGCAGCAGCCGTGGCGCGGGGCTGGGTGCTTATGCGGTGTTCTTCGACTTGGCCCTGGCCATTGCCGGGCCGGTGATGGGTGCAGTAGCCGTGCACCTGGGTTATGCCTCGATTTTCTGCGTGGCGGCCCTGCTCGCCCTGGCTGGGGTTGGCCTAACGCTGCTGCTGGCGCGGCGCGCCCGCCGCGGCTGAATGCTCGGCCGGCTCCGGCGCACCCAGGGCCTGGCTGAAGAACGCTGCCGTATCACGTTGCAGCGAGTGATGGATATGCCGGCGATCGACGCCGTCGGCATCCTTGCACAGTGCCGGCATGCGCGCGAACTGCTCGTCGTCGCAATGGGCCATGAACACAAAATGCCCGGCGCCTGCCAACAGACGGTAATCCGGCGTGACCGGCAGCTTGCGGGCCAGGGCCTCGGCGTTACGGTCCACCGCCACCAGCTGGTCGCTATCGCCGCTGTAGATCAGCGCCGGCACTTGCACCCCGGCCAGGGCATGGCGCCCGAACAGCAGGCTCAGCGGCGCCATCAACATCACCGCCCCCACCCGCTGGTCAGCCTCCGGCGCCAGCTCGCTACGGTCGGCAATCAGTATGCCGTGGGTCTTGCAGGCGTCGGCATCGTTCGGGCGTTCCAGGCAGTATTGGCGCAGCCGGTCCAGGTCGGGGCGTGCGCCAGACAGGATCAACGCGGTTTCGCCACCGGCCGAGTAGCCGATCACGCCCACCTTGCCTTCATTCAGGTAAGGCCCGACCAGTGCATCATCGCGGGCCGCCGTGATGGCGGCACTGACTTGCAACGGCCGGCCATAGAGGTTGCTCAGGGTACCCAGGCGGCTGTGATCATGGGCGTTGTCGCCTGGGTGCACCACCGCCACCACCACGAACCCTTGGCGCGCCAGCCACGTGGCCAGGTAATGCAGGGCCAACGGGCTACCGGTATTACCGTGGGACAGCGCCAGTAGCGGAAACCGCCCCATGGCTATGGGTGCCTCTTCAGCCACATCGATCGGGTAGCCGTCTATACGGCTGCTGCGGGCTTTGCCAATGGCCGGGTAAAACGCCAGCGCCTGCATGGGCCGGGCATCAACCGGGTCGGTGAGGGTCATATGATGCAAGCCGGCAACCCAAGGCGCAGCCTCGGCATGGGCAAACAAGCCGCCGAGCAGGGCCAGCGCCAGCATGCAGCGTGGGAGAGTCATCGGCCGGCGGTTCCTTGCAGGGCGAAGTAGTAGCCCAGCATAGAACCGGCCTGGCCTGTACCGGATGAAACCTGGATGAAACCGCCGTCATGCGTGTTGCGCTCGCGCGCTATGCATTTGCGCTTTTTGCCGAACCCATGGCATAGATGCAGGTCCACGTCTTTACGTGACCGTTTTGCGCCATTGAAGGAGATTCATGCATGAGCAAGCCCGCCTATGTGCCACCCAAGGTCTGGCGCAACGACGCAGCGTCCGGCGGCCAGTTCGCCAATATCAACCGCCCTGTTGCCGGCCCGACTCACGACAAGGACCTGCCACTGGGCAAACATCCGCTGCAGCTGTATTCGCTGGCCACGCCCAATGGCGTCAAGGTCACCATTGCCCTTGAAGAGCTGCTCGCCCTGGGCCATGCCGGTGCTGAATACGATGCGTGGCTGATCCGCATCGGCGAAGGCGAGCAATTCTCCAGCGGTTTTGTCGAGGTCAACCCCAACTCGAAGATCCCCGCCCTGCTCGACCGGAGTGTCGAGCCGCCAGTTCGGGTGTTTGAATCGGGCTCGATCCTGCTGTATCTGGCAGACAAGTTCGGCGCCTTGCTGCCGAAAGCGCCAGCGGCGCGCACCGAGAGCCTGAACTGGCTGTTCTGGCAGATGGGTGCAGCGCCGTACCTGGGCGGCGGTTTTGGCCACTTTTATGTGTATGCGCCAGAAAAATTCGAGTACGCCATCAACCGCTTCACCATGGAAGCCAAGCGCCAACTCGACGTGCTGGAGCGCCGCCTGGCGGTCAGCCGCTACCTCGGTGGCGAGGAATACAGCATTGCCGATATCGCCGTATGGCCGTGGTATGGCCAGTTGGTGCGCGGCAACCTGTATGGCGCGGCGGAGTTCCTGGCGGTGGACGAGTACCCGCACGTGCAGCGCTGGGCCGAGGAAATTGCCCTGCGCCCTGCGGTGGTGCGCGGTACCCGGGTGAACCGGACCTGGGGGGATGAGGCCAGCCAAGTGCCGGAGCGGCATGCGGCGGCGGACTTGGACTGAGGGTAGCAATCAGCTGTACGGGCAGAAAGTTGCCCGTTTGCAGCTGGGTTCAAGCCTGTGTGTTGTTGCTGGCTTGCATACTTACCCGCAGCGCCTTCGAAGCAGAGTCATTTAGCAGGCTACGCGGCAACCTGAACCCTTTGAATGGCTGCTGGGTTATCGGGTTGAAGGCCTTTTCCGAAGTCAGCCGGTAGCGCATCATGCCATCCCCGGCTCTGAAGCTCAGATCCACCCCGGTTGCGGTACGTCCGTTGAGCCCGCCACGGCTAAGTAAGCGGAACATGGACCAAGGGCCATAGTATTGCAGGCTGCTGCTATTGCTATTGAGCCTCAGCAGCGTGAGCGTGCTACTTGGATGCTGCGGGCTGGGCCACTGGATCACAACCAGCTGCCTGGGACCATGGGTATAGCTTATCTGCTGCCCGTTCAATTCCATCAAGCTGGTACGCTGGTTGGTACTGAGGCCTAGCGGTTCGATGCTGAACTGCACATTGAGGTTGCCGCTGTTGTCAAAAAATGACGACCGGATGCGCGCAGCAATTTCCAGTTGTTCATTCACGCCCGGATGTAGCAGATGACCACCTCGACCCTCGGCGTAAAGTGCGTTCGGATTATCCCTGATGAGTACATTCAGATATTTGTCCTGGAACTGCTGCAGCTTTCCTTGCGGGCCAAAAAAGCCTTCGAAGTCCTCCAGCGCCGAGTCGGGCGCTCGAACAACGAAGGGATAACGCCCGGAAAGGCGGTGCTCAAAGAAGCTGTACACATCAGCATACCAACGCTTCTCCAGTTCATTCAGCGCCTCAATCATCAGCACCTGGGCTGTTTGCTCGGCCATTTTCGCCACTTGGTTACGCACTGGCTCAGGAAGGTTGGCTGCGACGCGCTGCAAATGGGCGATCGGGTCCCGCCCTTTAGACGATAAGCGTTCAAGTACAGCATTCAGCGCTGCCTGCCCTTGGTCCGGGCTGGCCTGTATGGCTTTTGCGTAATAATGTACTGCCCTTATTGCATCAAGCGTTTCCAGATAGGAACCAGGTCGTTCCCTGCTCGCTGCAAGCATCTCGTTCATATCGGCAAAAGCCTGCCCTATCGCTCCGGCTTGATACTGCTTTTGCTTAGTTTGTAGCTCGGCTACAGCGGCGCCTGGCAACTTGTCGCTTGTACCTGGAATATCAGGCCGCAGCATCACAGTATTGTCCCGTACGGTTTCCAACAACCGGCGCAATGGCTCCCCAGGCCCGATGAAATGCTCCAGCACTGCAACGCCGTGGTTCAAGTCGTGGAAGTCGGTCACGTTCAGTTGCAACAGCGTGTGGCGCCAATTTGCGATGTACTCGGTGGTGTAAAGGTTTTGCATTTGCTCGACCAATGTGGCGCGCTCGGCTTCGGTGTAATCCGGCTGCTGACGCTCCCCCAGCACCCACTGGTCGATCATGGCCAACTCGCTCAGTGCCCGGCTGCGGCTATTGAAATAGGCGTCCAGGCCTTCTGCCGTAAACAGCGGTTCCAGGAGCACGGGCTGAGCAGTTTGATAGATGAGATCAAAGCCAGGCCCGACCTGCCGCCGAAAATCCACCGCCCCTTGCAGGTCCAACTGCGAATCATGCTTGAGGTTTGCATACAGACGCTGATGCAAAGGCGTTTGACGCAGCACCTGCTGAACCTTGGCAATTCTGGGGCTGAACTGCCGCACTTCAGCGTCAGCGTAAGCCAAGGCATACTGCAGATGCTCCATCAGATCGCGCTGCACCTGCCCTTCACCAGGAAATTCGCGCTGCCATTCCCGAGCCATCCAGGCCTCCACCCAGGAAGCACGCCGATACTGCCGGCTCTCAATCATTCGATACACCCTTAGCGCCGCCATCTGCTGCTCGCTGCCTTCCGGCGCCGCCTCCATCGAATTCAGCAGCCCGCTAGCCAGAGCTGGCAGGAATCGGCGAGACAGCAAGCCAAGGTAAGTTTCATCTACCAGTGGACCGATAGTGCGCCCTTGGTAAAGCCCTGCATCCGCTACAGCTGGCAACGCCGCACGATAGTCACCGAACAGCGCGACGGCATCGCGAATCTGATTGAGCGGCACCAGCAGATTGCGAGCTGTCGGATCTACTTGCTCGTCCACTTCAGACAATCGGAAGACTTGGCTCTTCAGCAGGACGTCTGCAGCCATGGCCCTGTTGCTATCGAAGTAGCGGTAGAGGTTTGCGCCAGCGACCGCAACGACAAGCAAACCAACAGCTGATCCCCTCCAGAATGCCCGGCGCTTGCGAAGGGAGAGCTTTGCACTGTCACCCACCAGTCCAGCTTCCGGGTAAACGGCTCGCTGGAAAATGTGCTGGGTAAAAAAGGCTTTGTTCGAATGCGCCGTTTTTGCATGCTCAAACGCTGGGTGGGCCACGCCATAGGCCAGGGCAGCTTCCCGCATGAAGACATTGCGGACCGCCCCCTGCTGCATGGCTGAGGTCAGGTACATACCGCGCACCAGCAGGTTCGAACAGTCGCTATCGCCTCCAAGTGCTTTGCGCAGGAACACCATCAATAGGGTGCGTAACCCTGCCAACTGTGCCTGGAATGACAGTAGGCTTTTGCACTGCTCTTCACTTGTCAAAGTGCCCAAGGCATCGGCGACATGCTCTTGCACGGCCATGACCATTCGATCCAACAGCACAAGCACTTGGTTCAGCCAGTCATCCTGCCCGGGTAGGGTGTTCAACTTGAAGGTATCGCCAAACAGCTGCTCACGCTCAGCTGTGGACAGACGGCTGAACAGTAATTCAAAGCCCTCCAGCAGATCGAACTTGGTAAGGACAATGTAGAGCGGCGTGCATAAGCCGAGCGCTTTTTGCACCTCGGCAATTCGGCTTCGCAGCACGTGGGCAAGCGCCGTACGTTCTTCGGGAGTGGCCTGTACCAAGGCAGCGATATCGATTGCAAGCAGCAGGCCACTGATAGCCCTGGTGCCCCGCTTACGGGCCAGCCAGGCAAGCAGGTGTGTCCATAGCCTGGCCTGCGTGCCAACCGGCGGCATGATCGGGTGCGCCTGAGCGTCTGCCTTCTGCGGGCCAGGATGGCAACCATCTTGAGTGAGCAACCTGCCGGGGGGGTCAATGATGACGGCCTCGTCACTGATCCACCAATTTATGCCGCTCGCAGGGGACTTGCGCCTCAAGCCTTGCGCTTGAGCCCTGTCGATATGCGTCAGGGAAAAGCGCTGCGCCGAGTGCTCGACCAGGCTGCTCTTGCCTGACCCCTCGCCCCCGAGTACCAGATAAAAAGGTAGCCGATACGATTGCCGTCGCCCCCTTGCATGCTCAAGGAAAGACGCAAGCTGCCTGTTCATTTCAAGCTCTTGCGCCTGGACGTGCCCCAGACCGGGATCCGCTTCGGCAGCGGCAATCTGCTCGCGTTCGAACTTCAACCGCTGCAAGCGCGAACGCACCACTATCAGCCAGCACACCAGGGGTAACACCACGAGCCACAGGCTGGCCACGCTTCGAAACTCGACGCTAGCCAGTGGGCGATACCCCTGCCAACTCCACGCGGGCCCTAGCCACCAGATTACGACCAGCAACAGGATGATGGCTGCGCCAGCCGCGAGGGCCGTGAAAGTGCAATTTCGTAGGGCTTGTGTCAGGCCACGCAGATTGAAGTGCCTTCGGTAACTTTCCATCTTAACAACCCTGTTAACGCCACAACTTTCCATGACGTGAAGCGCTCATGAAACCTATACACAAACAAAGTTCGATACCACGCAAATAGGCCACTCACACCATGTACACCGACGGGAGACTAGAACACCCTGGAAATTTGCACAACTAAATATCAGCTTACACTTTCAGACTCGACCGCAGCACCATTAGCAGCGCATCGTCAAAAGCGACAGCAAGTTAACAACCACCTCACAAGAAAATGCAACAGAACTTGTAGGAAACTTCCCACAAACAAAACTCAAACTTACACAAGCCGAGAAACATCCTACAAAACAGCCACGCAAAATAAACATCCAACGCTCAGAGCATTGGAGCTACATGCCATAAAACACACCATTCCCCGGAGAAATAATGCCCAGTCAAACTGATCTGCGTTACAGCTTTCAGCCGCTTGCAGGCGCAGACGTATTCGAAGTGGTGTCGTTCGAACTCGACGAAGCGATCAGCTCACCGTTCCAGCTGAAACTGGAGCTGATCAGTTTCGAAGGCGATGTCGACTTCGGCCAATTGCTCGACCAGCCGGTGCTGTTCACCCTCTGGCGCGGCGAGCGGCCGCTACGCCACGTGCACGGCCTGGTCAGCAGTTTCAGCCAGGGCGAGACCGGCCCTTACCGCACCCGTTACCATGCCCTGGTCGAGCCGCTGCTGGCACGTGCCAGGCTGCGTTCGAACTGGCGCATCTTCCAGCACAAGACCGTG
>NZ_JBDJLK010000118.1:0-12163 GCF_039673335.1 Pseudomonas sp. TWI929 | reverse complement strand
CTAACCCCCACCCTCCCCCCATCATGAGAGTCGTGACCCCCTCTTGTGTGCGGCCCCCCCCCCCCCCCCCCCCCCCCCCCCCCCCCCCGCTCCTACAGGGCTCGTGGACGCAGCACCTGTATTTGCCCCGGCCAGTGCACACCCGTAAACTGCGCGGCGATTGTCTGGTGTGAGTCGTTCCATGCTTTATTCATTGCGCATGCTCCTGCTAGCGCTGCATTTTCTCGCGGTTGGCGCCGTGGGCCTGTTGATTGGCCTGTGCCGCCCCTTCAACCCCGACAACAGCCGAGTGTTCGCCCACCTCTACAGCCTGCCGGCTACCTGGCTGATGCGCATCAAGGTCAAGGCCGAAGTCGGCCCACTGTTGGACCAGCCGCCCGGCTGTGTGATCGTCGCCAACCACCAGTCCAACTTCGACCTGTTCGTACTCGGCCAGGTGGTGCCACAACGCACGGTGGCCATCGGCAAGAAAAGCCTGCGTTGGGTTCCGCTGTTCGGCCAGTTGTTCTGGCTGGGCGGCAACGTGCTGATCGACCGCAACAACTCCTACCAGGCGCGCAAGGCCATGCAGAAGACCACACGGGTACTGCAGGACGACACCTCGATCTGGATTTTCCCGGAAGGCACGCGCAATGCCGGCGAGCATTTGCTGGCGTTCAAGAAAGGCGCGTTTCACATGGCCATCGAGGCCGGTGTGCCGATCGTGCCGGTGTGTGTCAGCCGCTATGCCAGGCGCCTGCGCCTGAACAGCTGGCGCCAACGCTCGGTAATCGTGCGCTCGCTGCCGCCGATTGCCACGACGGGCATGACCCTGCAGGACCTGCCTCAGCTGATTGAACAGTGCCGGGGGCAGATGCAGCAGTGCATCGACCGCATGGAAGGGGAACTGGCCCAAGGATAGGTTGCCCTCGCGCCCACCAAGGCCCAAGCTGTAACCCGTGTTCAACCGGAATAAGCGGGCAACCATGGGTCGAGTCGTGGCATCGGCGGTGTACAGCGCCGGCAGAAAGGTCACCAACATCAGCATCGACGAAGGCAGCGAGTGGGCGCGCAAGCCGGGGCACTTCGTGTGGATCGGCCTGGAGGAGCCCAATGCCGAGGAACTGGCCAACCTGCAGCGCCAGTTCAACCTGCACGAACTGGCCATCGAAGACGCCCTGGAAAAGCACAGCCGGCCCAAGCTGGAAACCTTTGGCGACGCCTTGTTCATCGTCACCTACTCGCCGGTGCGCCACGAAGGCAAGCTGGAGTTCATCGAAACCCACATCTTCGCTGGCAATGGCTACATCATCACCTGCCGCAACGGCCACTCCAAGTCGTACGCCCTGGTGCGCCAACGCTGCGAGGCGCGGCCGTTGCTGCTGGAGCACGGCGAAGACTTCGTACTGTACGCCCTGCTCGACTTCGTGACCGAGAACTACCAGCCGGTCAGCGAGGCCATTCATGGCGAGATCGAGGAGCTGGAGCAAAGCGTGCTCGGCGGTTCGCTGCAGGAGGATGACATCCGCCGCCTGCACAGCCTGCGCCGCGACATCCTGCGCCTGCGCCGCTATGTGGCGCCGATGGTGGAAGTGAGCGAGGAACTGCAGCGCCTGAGCTTCCCGTTCATCGACAAGAACATGCGCCCGTACTTCCGTGATGTGCAGATCCATGTAACGCGGCAGATGGAGGATTTGGCCGGTATCCGCGACATCGCCAGCCAGACCATCGAGATCGGCATGCTGCTGGAGTCTTCACGGCAAAGCATCGTGCAGCGCAAGTTCGCGGCCTGGGCGGCGATTCTGGCGTTCCCTACGGCGATTGCCGGGATCTACGGGATGAACTTCCAGAACATGCCGGAGCTGGGCTGGCACTACGGGTATTTCGGGGTGCTGGGGGTGATTGTGCTGGGCTGTACGGGGTTGTTTGCCAGCTTCAAGAAATCGGGTTGGCTCTAGAAAGCCGGGGCCGCTTTGCGGCCCAATCGCGACACAAGGCCGCTCCCACAGGTCGATCGCGGTCCCTTGTAGGAGCGGCCTTGTGTCGCGATTGGGCTGCGCAGCAGCCCCCGGCCATCACGCCGCGTCGTGCTTGCTCACCGACTGCTGAATAAAGCGCAACATCCACTCGCCCACCAGGTCGCCCTGGTGTTCGGTCGCCAGGCTGGCCACGGCCTTGTGGTACACCTCATCACCCAAATATTCCTGGCGCGCATCCAGCAGCGCGCGGGAGTAGTCATGCACGAACTCCGGGTGGCCCTGGAAGCACAGCACCTGGTCACGAATGTGGTACGCCGCATTCGGGCAGAAATCGCTGGAGGCGATCACCGTGGCGCCTTCCGGCAGCTCGGTCACCTGGTCCTGGTGACTGATCAGCAAGGTCAGCTCCGACACTTCCGGGTCCATCCATGGCGCATGGGCCGCCAGCGAGTAACGGTGGATACCCACGCCCCAGCCCTTCTCTGCCCGCTCGGCCTTGCCGCCCAGGGTCAACGCCAGCAACTGGTGACCGAAACACACACCCAGCAGCTTCTCGCCACGCTCGTAAAGCTTCAGCAGGTAGGCCTTGAGGGTCTGGATCCAGGGGTCGGTACCAAACGAATCGGCCTTGCTGCCCGTCACAAGGTAGGCGTCGAACACTTCATTGTCGGCGGGGTAGTCGCCGTGCATCACGTTATACACACAAAATTCGGCGGCGATCGGCTGACGCGAGAAGAGCTGCTCGAACATCCTGCCGTAGCCCTGGTACTGCGCGGTCAACTCCGGTCGCAGGACATCGGTTTCAAGGATGCAGATGCGTAACGACATAGGGATAGTCCTGAACGACATGGGTGGGAATCTGCTGTAGAGACTGACGCGAAAGGCACGTACAAGCAAGTAGGCTGCACTGACGAACGGTCACATTTCGTCGGGCCCTGGCTGGCACTTGCGCCACTGTCTAGCCAGCGCATGCCAGTCGGCTGGCACTTGGCCTCATAGCCAGACGAAATCAATTAACCATGCCGTTAGAACAAATGGTTCTCAAATATGGATGACGCAGCCCCTACTGTTGGTTGTATATCCACTTACAAGAGGCAAGCAGTTCAGGCGCAAGTAACGCCACTGCGATCGACCCGCAGCGCGACAAGGAAGCCAACGGGTATTCAGGAATAACAACAAGAAGGCGGTCCGCCATGTTCAGACAATCGAAAATTCGCCAAGCTGGGCTCATTCTCTTCGCCACGACTTTGCTGTTGATCTTGCCGAACCTTACACGTTTGTTCGGATGACGGCGGCGGTGGCGCCAAACGGCAGCGCACAGGTAATCTTCCGGCCTTGATGGTTGGAGTTTGCCCATGCGCCACTGCCTTGCCCTGTTAGCGTTGCTCCTGAGCCTGCCGCTGTCGGCGGCGCAACTGCACCTTGAGCTCGGCGCTACAGCGCGCCAGTGGAGCAGTGCCGAACTGCTCGGCCACCCGCAGGCCAGGGACATCAGCATCGACCAGGACGTTTCCTACAAAAAGCCCATGCACTACCGGGCGGTACCACTGGCCACGCTGCTGGAAGGCGTGAGCGCCAGCGACCACCTGCAGGCGATTGCACTGGACGGCTTTGCCGCCGAAATGCCCGCTGCGCCACTGTTGCAGCAAGGGCCGGCACGGGCCTGGCTGGCCGTGGAAGACCCGGGCAAGCCGTGGCCGCCACTGGGCCAGGGCAAGCCGAGTGCCGGGCCGTTCTACCTGGTGTGGACGGCGCCGCAGGCCAGCGGCATTCGCCCGGAGCAGTGGCCGTTCCAGATTTCCAGTATTCGCAAGCTGGCGCCGGTGGAGCAGCGTTTTCCGGCGTTGTTGCCCGACCCGAAATTGCCGGCTGATAGCCCGGTGCGCCAGGGCTTTGCCTTGTTCCAGCAGAACTGCCTGGCCTGCCATAAGCTAAATGGTGCGGGGGATGCGCAGCTGGGGCCGGATTTGAATGTGCCGCATAACCCGACCGAATATTTTCAGCCGGCGTATTTGCGCAAGCTGATTCGGGACCCGCAGAGTTTGCGGCAGTGGCCGCAGGCGAAGATGCCAGGGTTTGCCGAAAGTGTATTGAGCGAACAGGAGTTGGATGCGTTGTTGGCCTATCTGGGGCATATGGCAATGCGTAAGCCTTGATGGCCTCTTCGCGGGTGAACCCGCTCCCACAGGGATATCACAGGACTTGAGGGCAGTGATATCCCTGTGGGAGCGGGCAAGCCCGCGAAGAAGGCAACACAAAACTTTCAGGCAATCGGTCGCTCGTGCTTGACCCCCCACCCTTCCACCTCACCACCATAAGGTGTCACCAGCTGCTCAAAGGCCTCTTCGAAGTCGCCAATCCCGCCATAGGTGGCATACATGACCTTGCTCAGCTCCAGGTGCCAGGCACCGTCGCCCAGCTCCTTGACCTGGGCATTGAGTGATTCACCGCGAAACTGCCCAGCCGCGCGGCGGGCCCCTGCTTCGTCGGGGAATACTGCGTAGAACTCGATGGGGTGGATCTGGGTGAAGTCGAACCCGCCTGCTTTCATCTGGCGCAGGACGTTGCTGCTGATATCGTCGTTCTGGCTGCTCATGAATCGTCCTCCTGAATAATGCAATGGATAGACTTTCCGTGCACTACGCACCTGCCGGCAACGGCCGGGCAGTTCGAGCTGATGCAAGACGCGAATTGAAGCGGTACCAGCCCGCAGAATAGGCTGGCACCTTCACCCAGCGTAGTGCCTGCCACGGCACCACGCAAACGTGTGGTTCAGGGCGTTTCGTGGATGCTGGTGATGGTCACGCCGCTGTGCTCCTTGAGCCAGCGTGCGGTGGGGGAAATGGTGCGGTCCTGGAAGTCGTTGAGGTCCAGCTCGTCCATCACCGGGAACAGGTGCGAACGGATGGCCCGCGCAGCGTCTTCCTCGCTGGGGCGCTGGTCGCCATGCAGGCTCAGGGTAGTGAGCACGCCTTTCTGGTCGGCAAAGATGACTTCCCACTCTTTCATTGAACGAACCCTCTCAGTCAGCGGACTCCGGGTGTGTGATGCCAGAATAACTGACCTTGGGGCGGGGAGAATGTTCAGTCAGAGGGAGCGGGAGCAGCGCATTTTTGTAGGAGCGGCCTTGTGTCGCGAAAGGGCCGTAAAGCGGCCCCAGCAATATCTGCGGCGAAGCTGATGGTGTGGGGCCGCTACGCGCCCCTTTCGCGACACAAGGCCGCTCCTACACGGCCCAGGTTCGTCTGGCGAAGCAGCTTTTACTTCGGTGTGCCGTGCACTACACCGGCAGTGTTATCCAGCAGGCTCTTGGTCGCCGTCTGGATATACGCTTCCAGCTTCTTGAGCATTTCCGGCTGGTCCGGGCTTTCGATCAGCTCGGCCTTGAACTCGCTGCCCAGCTGGTAGCGGTACATGCGCGGGGTCATGTCCTTGGACTCGATCAGAATGCGGTCGCCCTGCACCAGGCCGACGATCTGCTCGCTGCCCGACGGCTTGATCATGCCCACACCCTGGTCGCCCTCAGGCAGGTTGAGCAGGTCGCGGCCCCAGCACTGGTGGCGGGCCTGGCCACCCAGGCGGCCCATGATGGTCGGCACGATGTCGACCTGGGTACCCACGGTGTGGTTGACCGCACCAAACTTCTCCTGAATGCCCGGGGCAATCAGCAGCAGCGGCACGTTGAAGCGGCCCAGGTCCAGTTCGGTAACCTGCTGCTGGTTGCCAAAGCCATGGTCGCCGACGATGACGAACAGGGTGTCCTTGAAGTAAGGCTCTTTACGCGCCTTCTCGAAGAACTGGCCCAGCGCCCAGTCCGAATAACGCATGGCGGTCAGGTGCTCGTCCAGGCGGCCATGGCCGGTAACCTTCTCTACCGGCAAGTCCTTCGGCAGCGCATACGGGGTGTGG
Organism: Pseudomonas sp. TWI929; assembly: GCF_039673335.1. Lineage (NCBI taxonomy): Bacteria > Pseudomonadati > Pseudomonadota > Gammaproteobacteria > Pseudomonadales > Pseudomonadaceae > Pseudomonas > Pseudomonas sp. TWI929. Next base: position 6,296 of record NZ_JBDJLK010000118.1, on the reverse strand, counting down.
TTGGACAGGGTCTGCAGCAGCGCGTAGATCGGCTTCTTGCCATCGTGCTTGGCCAGCTCCTCGTTGCCACGGTCGAACATGTCCTGGTCGGACACGCCCCACGTCGGGTCGGAGAACACCGGGTTGACGAAGTCGTTACGGCCGATGAAGGTGGTCATGCCCTGGTTGCCGAAGAACCCGGACTGGTTGTCCCAGGCAAAGTCGCCGTTGTAAACGTACACGTCGTCGTAGTCACGGGCGCTGAGCAAGGCTGGCAGGCCAGACAGCTTGTGGCCGCCTTCCGGGGTCTGCATCAGGTATTCGAAGCCCGGCAGGTTGGGGAAGCAAGCCATGGTGGCAAACATGCCCTGGTGGGTATGGGTGCCGTTGGAGAAGAAGCGGTCGAACAGCAGGCCTTCTTTGGCCAGCTTGTCGAAGTACGGGGTGATGTTGTTGGGGCTGCCCAGCGCGCCTACCGAGTGGCCGGCGAAGCTTTCCATCAGGATCACCACCACGTTCTTGATCGGCAGGGTGCGCTCGGCCGGCGGCACAAAGTCGCGGCGGATGGCAGCCTCGTCGGCATCGACCAGGGTGTCGTTGGCGGTCAGCAGCTGTTCGCGCACGCTTTGCGTGGCCACGGTCTGCTCCAGTACCGGCTTCCAGATATTGGCGCGGTCTTCGCCGAAGCGGCTCTTGGCGGCGTCGATCAGGGTCAGGGTACCGTTCAGGCCCAGTTGGTTGACGAAGTTGGAGTCGGTGGTGAAGGCATCACCCCAGCGCATCGGTGGGCCCTGGCGCAGGGTGCCACGGGCGGCGACCACGGCCACCAGCAGAATCACCATGAACACCGCCAGGCGGCCGTACCACGGCGCCACACGTTGCTCGCCCTGGCCACGGGTGATGCGGTCGATACCCTTGAACAGCAAGCTCAGCAGCCAGGTGCCGAAGGCCCAGGCCAGCAGGTAGCGCACCACCGGGAAGCCGTACCAGAGCATGCTCAGTACGGTTTTCGGGTCTTCCTTGATGTACTGGAACACCAGGCCGTTGAGGCGCTGGTGGAACTCGCGGTAGAAGTCCATTTCCATCAGGCCGAGGAACATCACCACGCTCGAGGCGAGGGTCAGCCAGAAACGGAACACCCCACGGCGGGCCATGGCCCAAGGGCTGAGCAGGGCCAGCAGCAGCGGAATGCTGATGTACACCACCACCCGCAGGTCGAAGCGCAAGCCGTTGAAGAAGCCTTCGGCGACAGTCGAATAAGGGGTATCGCCGACCATATCGCTGTTGTAGACCAGCAGCGCCAGGCGCACGAGGCTGAGCATCAGCATGATCACCAGGCCGCTGAGCAGCGTGTAGGCCAGGTGGGATTTCAGGGTCGGCGAGAACGAAGCTCGCGCGCCCCGTTGCTTCAAGGCGTCCGTGTTAGCCATGAATGGGAAGGTCCTAGGATTGCGGGTTTGCGGAGATGGCGGTGGCGCTAGACCAACGCAGCATTGTGCGGGTGCGGATTCTGTTTAACCCAATGTGAAAATTTTGTCACGGCTGTGTTGCGGGTTTTGTCTGTGCTGGCCTCTTCGCGGGTAAACCCGCTCCCTCAGGGACCGCACCGCCCTCAAATTCTGTGCAGTACCTGTGGGAGCGGGTTTACCCGCGAAGAGGCCGGTACAGGCTTCAGATGCGCACATTCCCGCGCGGCCCGGCAATCGCCCAGATCACCAGCCCCACCACCGGCAGCAAGGCGATCAGCAAAATCCACAACACCTTGATGCCCACCTCGCTGCCACTCTTGAGCACATTGAGGATGGCCCAGATATCCAGCGCCAGAATGATCAGCCCGACCAGGCTGTTGAACGTCGACCCCATGCCTAAACTCCTGTGCCAAGGCTTTGCTGCACAGCATATTGACATCCTCCCCTGCCTAAAGGCAGGAGATTCCTACGGTGCTACGCGAGGATTCTCGCGTAGTCGCTTCGGTGGGTTCCTGCTTCATCGAGCGGCCCGACTGCACCGTCTCTCCACAGGCTGCAACGCGGTGTCCCCGCGCCAGTATGTTGATCGCGCCGACCACATCGGCGTTTTCCTCGAAGCCGCAGGCCACGCACCGGAATTGCGCTTGTGTCCTGCGGTTGGCCGCATTCACATGGCCGCACTGCGGACACGTACGGCTGGTGTTATGCGGCGCCACCGCAATAAGCAACCCGCCCGCCCATTGCAGTTTGTAGTGTAGTTGCCGCCTGAACTCGAACCAGCCTTGATCGAGGATGGCCTTGTTCAGGCCGGACTTGGCCTGCACGTTTTTACCCGGTGTTGCGACCGTGCCTGCCGCTGACTTGGACATGTTGCTCACCTGCAAGCCCTCGATGCACACCATCGCGTGGTTTTGGCTGATGGCTGTCGTGGCCTTGTGCAGGTAGTCGCGGCGAGCGTTGCCGATGCGGGCGTGAATGCGCTGGACTCGGGCTTTCGCCTTCTTCCAGTTGCTGCTGAATTTGCTCTTGCGACTCATCGCCCGCTGCGCACGGCATAACCGGACTTCATGCGTCTTGAAGCTGGCCAGCGGCGCAAGGTGGCTGCCATCGCTCATCGTGGCGAAGCGGGCAATGCCGACGTCAATGCCGATGGCGCTGGTGGCCTGCGGCACGGGTTGTTCGACTTCGCGCTCGGTCTGGATGCTCATAAACCATTTACCCGCGCTCAGGCTGACAGTGACGTTCCTGACCGCGCCCAGCGCCTCGCGGCTGTTGCGGTAGCGCAGCCAGCCCAGCTTGGGCAAAAAGATGCGGCTACTGGCCTGATCGAGCTTGATCTGCTTCGGATCGGGATAGCGGAAGCTGTCAGATTGGCCTTTCTTCTTGAAGCGCGGGAAGGCTGCGCGCTTGGCGAAGAAGTTGGCATAGGCGCGCTCCAGGTCCTTGAGCGTTTGTTGCAGCGGATGCACCGGCGCCTCCTTGAGCCACGGCGTCTCCAGCCCATTGCGCCACGCCGTGAGTGCCTTGCACAGACCGGCATAGCCGAGTTTCTTCTCGCCTTGCTCGTAGCGTTCCTTCTGCATTGCCAGCGCCTTGTTGAACACGAGCCGGCACGACCCCGCGAAGCGGCACATGTCGCGCTGCTGCTGGCCGGTCGGCATCAGTTGGTATTTGAAGGCTTGGAGGCGTTGCATGGGGATAATGTAGTTAGGTCAATGAGCAACGACAACGACCTTTGCCGTGAAAATTGCGTCTTCCTAATACACAGGGCGGCGCACTGTGGTCGCCCTCCTACTTCGCCGGTAGCTGCGACGGCGCTCCCATCGAAATCATCCGCCAATCCATCGAGCAACAGCAAACGCCGTATTGACTTCCACCGCCGAAGGACGCCTTCGGCGTCTGCGCTTTCCTTCCCAGCACTGAAGGACGGGGCTTGACGCGCACTGGGTCAGCTATCACACCCATAGAAGGGAATCCTTGGCGGTTGCCGCAGGTCCCTGAGTAAACTGCTTGCATCCACCGCTTTCGAGGTTCGCATGCCCCCCGCCCACACCCAAAGCGCCACGCCACCTTCGCTGCTGAACGCCTGGCGCCAGCAAGTCGTGAATACCCCCTGGCTCAGTGCCGGCCTGGGGCTGAGCCTGCTGGCAGTGATCGTGCTGCTGGCCGCCAGCCTGTGGAACGCGGTGCATGGCGACCACGCCGACAACCTGCACCTGGCCATGCTGGGTGGGCTGTCGGGCTTCGGCGCCACCGCCCTGGGCGCGGTGCTGGCGGTGGTACTGCGTGATGTCAGCGCGCGCACGCAGGATGTGATGCTGGGCTTTGCCGCCGGGATGATGCTGGCCGCCAGTTCGTTCTCGCTGATTCTGCCGGGCCTGGATGCCGCCCGCGAGATCACCGGCAATGGCCCCGCTGCAGCCTTTACCGTGGTGCTGGGCATGGGCCTGGGCGTGCTGCTGATGCTCGGCCTGGACCGCTTTACCCCGCACGAACACGAAAGCACCGGCCCCTGCGGGCCAGAGGCCGAGCGCATCAGCCGGGTATGGTTGTTCGTGCTGGCGATTACCCTACATAACCTGCCTGAGGGCATGGCCATTGGCGTGAGCTTTGCCAATGGCGACATGAACATCGGCCTGCCGCTGACCAGCGCCATTGCCATCCAGGACATCCCCGAGGGGCTGGCCGTGGCGCTGGCCTTGCGCGCCACCGGGCTGTCGAGCCTGAAGGCCGCGCTGGTGGCGATCGGGTCGGGGCTGATGGAGCCACTGGGGGCGGTGATCGGCCTGGGGATTTCGACCGGCTTTGCCCTGGCCTACCCGATCAGCATGGGGCTGGCGGCAGGGGCGATGATCTTTGTGGTGAGCCACGAGGTGATACCCGAAACCCATCGCAACGGGCACCAGACAGCGGCGACCCTGGGGTTGATGGGTGGGTTTGCGGTGATGATGTTCCTGGATACTGCGCTGGGCTAACTTGCCCTGCACCGGTCCCTGTAGGAGCGGCCTTGTGTCGCGATGGGCCGCAACGCGGCCCCGGCAATTTATGCGGCGAAGCTGAAATTGTTGGGGCCGCTGCGCGCCCCATCGCGACACAAGGCCGCTCCTACACGGGACCGTGCCAGCCTTTAGATGTGGACGGCTACTTTCAATGCTTCCAAAGCCGGCTCAACCTTGATCCCCACCTCGGCCCCCAGCTCCATTACCCGCGCCAGGTCATGCTGCCCCACCATCACCATCTGCAGCTCGTCATCCAGCAACTGGCTGAAATTCAGCAGCACATAGCCACCGGCCTCTTTGTTCAGTGCACCCATCTGCACCTGGATGCGGTTGAGCGCGGTCAGCGGCTCGGTGCGGGCCAGTTGCTTGGGCTTGAGGGTGAACGGCACGCTGTTGTCGAACGAGTCGCTGATTTGCTGGAACAGGTCCTGGTAGCTGTCGGCCTGGAACACCACGGTGTCCGGCAGGCTGCCCAGCACCACCCATTCACCCAGCGGGATGGGGAAGCTGTCGTCGTAGTTGATATCGGGGTTGGCAGCCAGGAAGGCGGCCGGGTCGGCGTAGGCCTGGGCGGCCTCGTCGGCGATGCGCTCGATGTCTGCCTCGCGCATGCAGCCGGCGCCAATGAGGCTGATGAATTCGAGCAACTGAGTTTTCATGAAAGGGGGCCTGCGACGGGTGAAAAGTCGCCAAGGATAGCCGCAAATGCCCCCTGACGGTTAGCCGGCCAGCGCTTGCAGGCGTGCCGCGACATCCACCGCACCCATGGTTTGCGCCGCCATCAGCGCGGTAGCACCGCGGGCATCCTGGCGCGCCGGGTCGGCGCCCTGGGCCAGCAGGTAGTCGAGGATTTCGCTGCGGTTGAACATGGCCGCCAGCATCAGCGCGGTGCGCCCGTCCTGCGCGGCGGCGTCCACCGGCACGCCGTGCTCCAACAGCAACTGGATCATGGCCAGGTCACCCTTGAACGCGGCACCGGCGATGGGCAACTGGCCGTTGTCGTTGGCAATCAGCGGGTCGGCGCCATGCTGCAGCAGCACGCGCACTGCGCCGTGGTGGCCATGGTAGCTGGCCAGCATCAGTAGGGTGTCGCCCTTGTGGTTGCGCAGGTTGGCCGGCAGGCCACTGGCAAGCAGGCGCCCGAGCATTTCGGCATCGCCCTGGCGGGCACGTTCGAACACCTGCTCGGCGAACGCGGCGGTTTCGTCGTCGGTCATGGTGGCGGGCGCGGTTTGGCTGGACATCGGGAACCTCCTGGCATAAATGATTGCCCAAGTTTTTGTCAGGCATGCCATTGCGGTCAAAGGTTCAGATTCTATGGGGCCGATAGGCAAAGCCGGTACCGTGCAAATTGCACTGTGCAAAATGCACGACCATGCAAGCTGCACGACAGCGCATGCGCAAATACCGCTTAACAGCCTGTATTTACTGGGCTTTTTCTAAATCAGCTTCTGGCACGGTCGCTGCAACCATCAACTCATGTCTGCCACACAACAGCCAGGAGTTGATATGGACCTCATCCAGCAAAAGTTCGTCTCGGTATTTTCGGCCTACCAGGTGAATACCCAAGCCCGCCCCGATGGCGGCGTGCTGCTGACCCTGCGTGCTGCAGATGGCAAGGTTACCCGCCGGGTGCTGACTTATGGGCAACTGCACAGTGCCGAGCAGCTGTCCTGGGCGATCAGCGCCATCCGCCGGGACCTGGCCGAGCAGGCCAGTGAATTGCCGGTGATTTCCATGCTGCAAAGCCAGCAGCGCTTTGCCCTGCCGACCTACCGCTAAGCTTTGTATAGCCTGAACTGGCCTCTTCGCGGGTAAACCCGCTCCCACAGATACACCAGTGATATCC
>NZ_JBDJLK010000117.1:0-12333 GCF_039673335.1 Pseudomonas sp. TWI929 | reverse complement strand
TGCTCCCACACGTGCTCAAGGCACCTCCGGCATTCAGCTTGCCATTCACCGCTCTCACTCCAGATTCTAATCCCCTCTCAAGACACAAGCGGCCTTGTGTCGCGAAAGGGCCGCGAAGCGGCCCCAGGGTTTCAGCAGCGATGCACACATCATGGGGCTGCTACGCAGCCCTTTCGCGACACAAGGCCGCTCCCACACGGCCGTACTTCACTGAAAGAGTGGTGCTATCAGGCGAACTTGGCCCGGGCCGCATGCAGCTTCTTGTAGCTCTCGATCAGGCGCAGATGGCGGTCGAGGCCTTCGAGCTTCATGCTGGTCGGGGTCAGGCCATAGAAGCGCACGCTGCCGTCCACCGAACCGAGCACCGCATCCATACGCGCGTTGCCGAACATTCGCCGGAAGTTGGCCTCGTAGTCGTCCATCTCCAGCTCATCGTCCAGCAGCACCTCCAGCACCACATTCAGCGCCTGGTAGAACAGCCCGCGCTCGACAGTGTTGTCGTTGAACTGCAGGAATGCCTCGACCAACTCCTTGGCATCCTCGAAGCGCTGCACTGCCAGGCAGATCAGCAGCTTCAGCTCAAGAATGGTCAACTGGCCCCACACTGTGTTCTCGTCGAACTCCACGCCAATCAGCGTGGTGATGGTGGTGTAGTCATCCACATCGCAGTTGTCCAGGCGTTTGAGCAGCAGCTTCAGCGGGCGGCTTTCAAGGTTGTGCAGGTTGAGGATGTCGGCACGGAACGACAAGGCGCGGTTGGTGTTGTCCCAGATCAAGTCCTCGACCGGGTAGATCTCCGAGTAGCCCGGCACCAGGATGCGGCAGGCAGTGGCGCCAAGGTTGTCGTACACCGCCATGTACACTTCCTTGCCCAGGTCTTCGAGGATGCCGAACAGGGTCGCGGCTTCCTGCTGGTTGGAGTCCTCGCCGTGGCCGGAGAAGTCCCATTCGACAAACTCGAAGTCGGCCTTGGCACTGAAGAAGCGCCACGACACTACGCCGCTGGAGTCGATGAAGTGCTCGACGAAGTTGTTCGGTTCAGTCAGCGCGTGGCTTTCGAAGGTCGGCTGCGGCAGGTCGTTCAGGCCTTCGAAGCTGCGGCCCTGCAGCAGTTCGGTAAGGCTGCGCTCCAGCGCCACTTCCAGGCTTGGGTGGGCGCCGAACGAGGCGAACACGCCGCCAGTGCGCGGGTTCATCAAGGTCACGCACATGACCGGGAAATCACCGCCCAGCGAGGCATCCTTGACCAACACCGGGAAGCCCTGCTCTTCCAGGCCCTGGATACCGGCAACGATGGCCGGGTACTTGGCCAGCACTGCTTGCGGCACGTCCGGCAAGCACAGCTCACCCTCAAGGATTTCGCGCTTCACCGCGCGCTCGAAGATTTCCGACAGGCACTGCACCTGCGCTTCGGCCAAGGTGTTGCCGGCGCTCATGCCATTGCTGAGGAACAGGTTTTCGATCAGGTTGGACGGGAAGTACACCACCTGCTCGTCGGACTGGCGCACGAACGGCAGCGAACAGATGCCACGCGCAGTGTTGCCCGAGTTGGTGTCGTACAGGTGCGAGCCACGCAGCTCACCGTCCGGGTTGTAGATTGCCAGGCAATGCTCATCGAGGATTTCGGCCGGCAGCGCATCACGTGGGCCAGGCTTGAACCACTGCTCGTTCGGGTAGTGCACGAACGGCGCATTGGCCAGGTCCTCGCCCCAGAACTGGTCGTTATAGAAGAAGTTGCAATTCAGGCGCTCGATGAACTCGCCCAGCGCCGAGGCCAGCGCGGCCTCCTTGGTAGCGCCCTTGCCGTTGGTGAAACACATCGGCGACTGCGCGTCGCGCACGTGCAGCGACCACACGTTGGGCACGATGTTGCGCCACGAGGCGATCTCGATCTTCATCCCCAGCCCGGCGAGGATGCCCGACATGTTGGCGATGGTCTGCTCCAGCGGCAGGTCCTTGCCGGCGATATAGGTACTGGTGTCCGACACCGGCATCAGCAGGCCCTGGGCATCGGCGTCGAGGTTGTCGACCACCTCGATGACGAACTCGGGGCCGGTCTGCACCACCTTTTTTACCGTGCAGCGGTCGATGGAGCGCAGGATACCCTGGCGGTCCTTCTCGGAAATGTCCTCGGGCAGCTCGACCTGAATCTTGAACACCTGGTTGTAGCGGTTTTCCGGGTCGACGATGTTGTTCTGCGACAGGCGAATGTTTTCGGTGGGGATGTCGCGAGTCTGGCAGTACAGCTTGACGAAGTAAGCCGCGCACAAGGCCGAAGACGCCAGGAAATAGTCGAACGGGCCTGGGGCCGAACCATCACCTTTGTAGCGGATCGGTTGGTCGGCGATCACCGTGAAGTCATCGAACTTGGCTTCGAGACGGAGATTGTCGAGAAAATTGACCTTGATTTCCATGCGGGATTACCGTGATTTAAGCGTGCAAAACGAAATTGGCCGGCATTATCCGGGTTTTCGTTGCGGAAGTCCTGCTCAACTCCGAATGCGGTCTTTATTTGTGGGAGCGGCCTTGCGTCGCGAAAGGGTCGCGAAGCGGCCTACTAAAAATCGCGAACAGTCCTTCTTGCGCATTCCACCGGATTGCTTGCCTGATCCTCTGAACCTGACCCCGCCAGCAGACCAGCGGTTGCCCCCCTGTGCTAGCGTTTCTCAACTGGGGAACAACGTATTCCCCAAGCAGAAAATACATAGCGACAACAACCGATGACTGGCAGGTGAACCATGGAACTACGCATCAACCAGAAGACCTACCAGGTCGAGGCGGACGCCGACACCCCCCTGCTATGGGTGATCCGCGATGACCTGGGGCTGACCGGCACCAAGTATGGCTGCGGCCTGGCCCAATGCGGCGCCTGCTCGGTGCTGGTGGACGGCAACGTGGTGCGCGCCTGCGTTACGCCGGTAGCCGGCGTGGTCGGGCGCGAGGTCACCACCATCGAGGCGATAGAGGCCGATGCCGTCGGCAAACGCGTGGTCGCCGCCTGGGTCGAACACCAGGTGGCCCAGTGCGGCTACTGCCAGTCTGGTCAGGTGATGGCGGCCACGGCGCTGCTCAAGCACACCCCCAAGCCCAGCGATGCGCAGATCGACGCAGCCATGGTCAACCTGTGCCGCTGCGGGACCTACAACGCCATCCATGCCGCCGTGCATGACCTGGCTCAAGGGGAGCAGGCCTGATGAACACGCCAGTCGATACCCCCGCCGAACTGCTCAGGCTGCAATTGGGCGAAACGGTCAACCTGTCGCGTCGGCGCTTTCTTACCGGTACCGCAGTCGGTGCCCTGGTGCTGGGTTTCGGCATGCCCATAGGCTCGGGCCGCGTGCAGGCAGCGGCCGCAGCAACCCCGGAACGCGGCACCCAGGTGCCGGCGTTTCTGGAGATCCGCCCGGACGGCACGGTGCGCCTGCTCAGCCCGTTCATGGAAGGCGGGCAAGGCCCGTTCACCGCCATGGCGCAAATCGTCGGTGAAGAGCTGGATGTGGACCCGGCCAATTTCGTGGTCGATAGCGCACCACCGGGCGAAGCCTACGTGGTGATGGAAAACGGCATGCGCATCACCGGCGGCAGCATGTCAGTGCGCATGAGCTACCCGACCATGCGCCGCCTGGGCGCGCTCGCCCGGGCCATGCTACTGCAGGCGGGCGCCGAGCAACTGGGCGTGCCGGTCGAAGAGCTCTCCACCACACCGGGCAGTGTGGTACATACCACGACTGGTCGCTCCGTACCCTATGGTGAACTGGCCGGGCGTGCCATGGACCTGCCAGTGCCCGACCCGGCCAGCGTCAAGCTGCGCGACCCCAGCCAGTTTCGCTGGATCGGCAAGCCCGTACGCCGCCTGGATGCCTACGACAAGTCCACCGGCAAGGCCCAGTACTGCATCGACATCAAGGTCGACGGCATGCTCCACGCCGCCGTGCAACACGCGCCGCGCCTGGGCATGACCGTGGGCGGCCTGCGCAACGAGGAGCAGGTCAAGGCCATGAAAGGCGTACATTCGGTGCATCAGCTACCGGGTGCTGTAGCTGTGCTCGCAGAACGCTGGTGGCACGCCAAGCGCGCGGTGGAGGCGATCCAGGTGGACTGGAAAGAACCGGCCGCCGACAGCAAGGTACGGCCGATGCCAGCCGACTTCTCCAGCGATGGCTGGCGCGAGCACCTGGCTACGGTGCAGGGACCGGCCCGCGATGAGGAGAACGAAGGCGACATCGCTGGCGCCTTGGCCAATGCCAAGACCAAGGTCGAGGCCAGCTACCACAACCAGTACCTGAACCATGCCCAGCTGGAGCCACCGTCTGCCCTGGCCCGCTTCAACCCGGACGGCACCCTCGACGTGTGGCTGCCCAACCAGGCACCGGACATGTTCCGTGACGACATTGCCAAACGCACAGGCCTGGAAACCCGGCAAATCAACCTGCATTCGCCACTGCTGGGCGGCTTCTTTGGCCGCCACTTCCTCTACGACTCGGCCAACCCCTACCCACAGGCCATTGCCCTGGCCAAAGCGGTTGGTCGGCCGGTGAAGCTGATCTGGAGCCGCGAAGAGGAATTCCTGCGCGATGTGCTGCGCCCGGTCGCAGTGGTGAAATTCCGCGCAGGGCTGGATGCCGACGGCATGCCGGTGGCTATCGAAGCGGTGAGCGCCACTGAAGGCCCGACCGAGGCCATTGCTGGCAAGCAAGGGGACAAGATCGACCCGACCGCACTTGAAGGGCTGTCGGGCAAGTCCTACGCCATCGCCAACAAGCGCATCGCTCAGATCTACGTCAAAGGCCCGGCCATGCTCGGTTACTGGCGCTCTGTGGGCAACTCGCTGAACGACTTCTTCTATGAGTCATTCCTCGACGAACTGGCCGACAAAGGCGGCAAGGACCCATTCGAACTACGCCTGCACCTGCTGCGCGACAACCCACGCCTGACCAACTTGCTGAATGCGGTCGCCGAGTTGTCTGGTGGCTGGAAACGCGGGCCGTTCACCGCCGAGGACGGCAGCAAACGGGCGCGCGGCGTGGCCATGGCCTCACCGTTCGGCTCGGAAGCGGCAGTCATTGCCGAAGTGTCGATAGAGAACGGCCAGGTCAAGGTACACGACATCTGGCAGGCCATCGACCCAGGCAGCATCGTCAACCCGGCGATCATCGAGCACCAGGTCAATGGCGCCGTCGCCCTAGGCTTGTCGCAAACCCTGCTGGAGGAGGCGGTGTACGTCGATGGCAAGCCACGCGCGCGCAATTACGACCTGTACCCGATCCTGCCGCCTTCGCGCATGGCCCGGGTGCATGTGCGCATCGTTGAGAGCGGGGCGAAGATGGGCGGCATTGGCGAGCCACCGTTGCCCGCCGTGGCCCCGGCGGTAGCCAACGCAGTCGCGCAGCTCACCGGCCAGCGTGTACGCAGCCTGCCATTAAGCCGCCATACCTTCAGCTAGCGCACAAGGGGCACCCCATGACCCATCGTTTCGCAAGAACCGCGGGCTGGCTGGCGCTGCCGTGCCTGGTCGCGGCAGGCCTGCTGGCCTGGTATGTCACCCGCGAGCCCGCCACGCCCTTTGCCGGCAAGCAGGCCGTTGCTGCCGACCCGGTGCTGGTCAGCCGTGGCGAGTACGTGGCCCGGCTCAGCGATTGTGTGGCCTGTCACAGCCTGCCCGATGGCAAACCGTTCGCCGGTGGGCTGGAAATGGCCACCCCGCTGGGGGCGATCCACGCCACCAACATCACTCCAGATCACGACAACGGTATCGGCAACTACAGCCTGGCCGACTTCGACCGCGCCGTACGCCAGGGCGTCGCGCCCGGTGGCCGGCGGCTGTATCCAGCCATGCCCTACCCGTCATACGCCAAGCTCAACGATGACGATGTAAAGGCGCTGTACGCGTTCTTCATGCACGGCGTGCAGCCGGTAAAACAGGCCAACCTGGCCAGCGACATCCCCTGGCCGCTGAACCTGCGCTGGCCCATCGCGGTGTGGAACGGCCTGTTTGCAGCCACCACGCCGTACGCAGCCCAAGCCGGTCAGGATGCGCAATGGAACCGTGGCGCCTACATTGTCCAGGGCCCTGGCCACTGCGGCAGCTGCCACACGCCGCGCGGCCTGGCCTTCAACGAGAAGGCCCTGGATGACAGTGGCAAGCCGTTCCTGGCCGGCGCCCTGCTCGATGGCTGGTATGCCCCAAGCCTGCGCGCCGACCACAACTCCGGGCTGGGGCGCTGGAGCGAGGCCGACATCGCCCAGTTCCTGAAGACCGGGCGCAACCGCCATGCGGTGGTGTTTGGTTCGATGACCGAAGCGTTCAACAACTCCACGCAGTTCATGAGTGACGACGACCTGGCTGCCATCGCCCATTACCTGAAATCGCTGCCCGGCGACCCGCAGCGCGATGGCGCACCCTGGCAGTATCAGGCCGAGTCGGCGGCCGCGCGGCTCGACAGCCCAGGTGCGCATACTTATGTGACCCGCTGCGCATCGTGCCACGGCCTGGACGGCAAGGGCCAGGCCGAGTGGATGCCGCCGTTGGCCGGGGCGACTTCGGCACTGGCCAGGGAGGACGCCTCGGCGATCAACATCACCCTTAACGGCTCACAACGAGTGGTAACTGGCGGGGTGCCCGATGCCTATCGCATGCCGGCTTTCCGCGAGCAGTTGGGCGACCAGGAAATTGCCGATGTGCTGAGCTTCGTACGCAAGGCCTGGGGCAATCACGGTGGTGCGGTGAATGCACAGGCGGTGAGCAAATTGCGTGGGCATACTGATCCGGCCAGCAGCAGCCCGATCATTTTGCATATGCGCTGAATCAGGGGATGACGGTGCTGGCCTCTTCGCGGGTGAACCCGCGGCTACAGGTATAGCGTCGCTCTCCGGAGCTGTGGAGTACTTGTGGGAGCGGGTTTACCCGCGAAGAGGCCGGCACAGCCACCTCGAAATTCAGGTTGCAACGGAGCCCCTATGGAAAGCATCGACCTGTTGGTCCTGCGCACCACCCGAGACTGGCTAGCCGCCGGCCATAGCGCCCTGCTCGCCACCGTCGCCCGTACCTGGGGCTCCTCCCCTCGCCCGGTCGGCTCGATGATGGCCCTGCGCAGCGACGGCCGTGTGGTCGGCAGTGTCTCCGGCGGCTGCATCGAGGACGACCTCATCCACCGCTACACCAGCGCCTACGGCGGCCCCGGCCTGCCCGGCGGCCAGCCGCAGGTGGTGCGCTATGGCGTAAGCGCCGACGAAGCCCACCGCTTCGGCCTGCCCTGCGGCGGCACCCTCGAACTGGTGCTGGAATTCACCCCCTCACTACCACACCTGGAACAACTGCTGGCCTGCCTCGACCGCGGTAGCCTGGTACGCCGCGAGCTCGACCTGCGCAGCGGCGCAGCCAGCCTCACCGCCACCGGCACACCGGAACTGTTCAGTTTCGATGGCCAGCGCATGCTCAGCACCCTCGGCCCCGGCTACCGCCTGCTGCTGATCGGTGCCGGCGCGCTGGCCGAATACCTCGCCACCATGGCCCTGTTCAACGGTTTCAGCGTATCGCTGTGCGACCCGCGCCCGGAATACACGGCAGGCTGGAATGTTGCCGGTGTCAAGCTGCTGGCCGGCATGCCAGACGACGTGGTTCGCGCCTTCGCCGCAGACGTTCGTAGCGCCATCGTTGCCGTCAGCCACGACCCCAAGCTGGACGACCTGGCCCTGCTTGAAGCCCTCCACAGCCCGGCGTTCTACATTGGCGCCATCGGCTCGCGGCGCAACAGCCAGCTGCGCCGCGAGCGGCTGATCGAACACTTCGGCGAAAGCGAAACCTCGTTGCAGCGCCTGCACGGCCCCATTGGCATCTACATCGGCAGCAAGACCCCAGCCGAAATCGCCGTCAGTGTCATGGCCGAGATCCTCGCGGCAAAGAACGACGTCAGTTTGCCCAGTGCAGTGAGCATCACCGGGGCCAAGCTCGCCCGGGAGACCACGCATCAACAATGCCCGACCAGCTGACGCGGCCCCTGTGGGAGCGGCCTTGTGTCGCGAAAGGGCCGCAAAGCGGCCCCGGCAATATTCACGGCGAAGCTGCAAATGTTGGGGGCGCTGCGCGCCCCTCTCGCGACACAAGGCCGCTCCCACAAAGACCGCGTGCTGTGCACCTCTGGCGTTGCTTACTGCCACCGCTCCAGGTTCTGCTTCAGCAGCTGCTCCGGCAGCGACCCAGCCACGATTTTTGCCATCTCCCGCGCCAGCGCCTCTCGCAGCTGCGGCTGGTTGCAGGGCGAATCATGCGACAGCGCCAAGTACAGGCCTTCGCTGGACACCGGCGGCTGCAGCACCTGCACGGCGCCTGCGATCCCCAGCGTGCGCGCCAGCGCCATGCCGGGGTATTGTTCGTACACCACATAATCGCTGCGCTTGTGCATGAGCTTCTCGAACGCCTGCCTGGCACTGGGCACCGCTTCGAGGGTGAGGTTGGCCCTGGCATAGTCGTCAAACTGCTGGCCATGGCTGTTGTTGACCAGGGTCCCGCCTTTGCGGCCCTTGAGATCGGCCCATTGCCGATAGGCAAAGGCATGCTCCTGGCGCACCCAGACCACGCTGGGGGTATGCAGGAATGGTGGGGCGACGAAGTCCATCTGTTGCTGCCGGGCCTGGGTCATGAAGTACCCGGCCAGCAGGTCGATCCGGCCCGTGCGCACTTCCTCTTGTGCCCTCGACCACGGCCCGCCATAGACCACTTCAATTTCCAACCCCAGCTGCTTGCCCAGGTACTCGAGCAGGTCGGCATTGGCACCGATCAGTCGCTGGGGGTTTTGCGGGTCGCGCCAAAGGTAGGGGGGGTATTCAGGGTTGCCAGTGGCGGTCAGTCGTCGGCAAGCCTCATCCGCTACGGCAACCAGCGGCAGTAGCAACAGGCACAGCGACAGCAACAAGACGTGGCGAAAGCAACGCTCGATCATCGACAACCCTCGGCACATGTAACATCCCGCGACCCTGCGTGGTGGCCAAAGGCTGCCACCTCCTGTGGTCAACTGCAGCATCCCTGTGGGTGTGCTTTGGATAGTCTGGACCATGAGCGGCCAGTGGGCTGGCCTTTCATCGGCCATGTGTCGCGATTGGGCCGCAAAGCGGCCCCTAAGGCCTCAGGCCCCCTGACGCCGCATCGCCAGGATCGCCGCGCCAAAGCCGATGAAGGTCGTGCCCACCACCCGGCTCACCCAGCGCGACAACGACGGCCGGGTCAACACCCCCTTGGCCCGTGCAGCCAGTGCGGCATACAAACTCAGCGAAGTCAGCGACAAGGCCACGAATATCCCGGTCAGGGTCAGGAACTGCGGCAGCAACGCCGCCCCTTGGTCGATGAACTGCGGGAACAGTGCAGTGAAGAACATGGTCGCCTTGGGGTTGGTCACCGCAGTAAGAAAGGCCGACTTGTAAAGCTTCAGCGGCGTGGGCCGGACCTTGGCTATACCCTCTGCGTCGCCTTGCCCCAGCATTGGGCTCTTTTTCAGCAATTGCCGCGCCCCGAGATAGAACAGGTAGCCCGCCCCCAGGACCTTCACGGCATTGAACAGCATTTCGGAACTGGCCAGCAGTGCGCCCAGCCCCAACATGGCCGCAGCCGATAAACAGAACAGGCCAGTACCATTGCCCAGCGACGACCAGATCGTGCTGCGCTGGCCATGGGCCAGGCTGTTGTTGATGGCCATCAGCGTGGCAGGGCCAGGGCTGGCGATCGCAATGGCAGCGACCAGGGTAAACGCGAACAGCGAGTGAGCATCCATTTACAGGCTCGTCAGGCAATCAGGAAAGGCCGCGTGCAGGGAACGCAGGTGTTGAGGTCTTTGGCGATGCCACCACTCAGCCAGGCATTTCTGCCCGTGCACGCTCGGCAGCGCCCTGGAACACCTGGCGTACTTCTTCAGCCTTGGCTTTGCTGACCGACCTGGCAGCCAGCAGTTCATCGATCACACGAATGCACTGGCCCAGGGCGGTGTCCAGTTGCTCAGCGTCGGAGGCGTCAGCGATATCACCCAGATAAGGAGCGATGAGGTACACGTAACGGTCCTGCAGCTTGAGCGCTGCCAGCGCGTCGAGGGCTTTCTGGAACCGATCGGCAGCGGCAGGGCTCATGCTCAATTTATCGAAATGGATCAGGCTCACACGGTCAGTGGCCATTTTGACGAATCTCCGTTTCCTGGTACGGCCAGGTCCACAAGCAGCAGCGCTTCTACGGTGCTCGGTTGTGCGGGCCCGGGTAATGCCCATCAGGGTACCAGAAGCCGAGGCAGAAAGGGCCATTGCCCCCAGAACTAAAAGTATTTGCCAAGTCGCGCAATGGACGCCCCAGGGCGTAATCGGGACAGGAGCCGGCGTTTCCTGCGCAGGATAATCGCGCCAGCAATCCACCCCGCCGAGGCCGTCATCGAACTCGGTAGCCCACACAACAACAAGCCTGCGCCTGCAGGTAAGCCACAAGGGGCCTCATCATTCATGGCAAAGGAACACATCACCGAAACACTCGACCTTGGCGTGACGGACCCCTCGAAAACCGCAGAAGCCCGCCAGGACCGGCATTTCGAGGGCAAGCTCGACTGGATCGTCTTTGGTTTCACCAGCCTCCTGGCAATTGCGTTCGTCCTCTGGGGCTTCCTCAACCAGGCCAGCCTCGCCAGCAGCGCCTCCAGCGCGCAGTCCTGGGTCATTCTCAACTTTGGCTGGTTCTTTGTCCTCACTTCCACCCTGTTCGTGGTGTTCGTGCTATGGCTGGCCGCCAGCCGTTACGGCAGGGTGCCGCTGGGCCGTGATGGCGAACAGCCAGAATTCCGCACGGTGTCCTGGGTAGCAATGATGTTCAGCGCCGGCATGGGCATCGGCCTGATGTTCTTCGGCGTTGCCGAACCGCTGTCGCACTACGTGTCGCCGCCGCCCGGCTCAGCCACAGGGCAAACCAGCGAAGCGATGCAGGTAGCCATGGCCACCACCCTGTTCCACTGGACCCTGCACCCTTGGGCCATGTACGCCATCGTTGGCCTGGTGATTGCCTACGGCACCTTCCGCCGTGGCCGTTCGCAGCTGATTTCTGCCGCCTTCCGGCCGTTGATCGGCAAGCACGCCAACGGCCCGCTCGGCCGCCTGATCGACATGATGGCGATCTTCGCCACGCTGTTCGGCTCGGCGGCATCGCTGGGCCTGGGCGCATTGCAGATTGCTGGCGGCCTGGAATACAACGGCTGGATCGCAAGCCCCGGCAAACTGTTCTACATCTCGATCATCACCCTGCTTACCATTGCCTTCGTCACCTCGGCGGTGTCGGGCATCGGCAAGGGCATCCAATGGCTGTCCAACACCAACATGGTATTGGCGCTGGTGCTGGCGGTGTTCGTATTCATGGTCGGCCCGACCCTGCTGATGCTCAACCTGCTGCCAACCTCAATTGGCATCTACATCAAGATGCTGCCGGAAATGATGGCCCGCACCAACGCCAGCGGCGGGGAGCAGATGAACAGCTGGCTGGCCGGCTGGACCGTGTTCTATTGGGCCTGGTGGATTTCCTGGACGCCGTTCGTCGGCATGTTCATCGCCCGCATCAGCCGCGGCCGCACCATCCGCCAGTTCGTCACTGGGGTACTGCTGGTGCCAAGCCTGGTCAGCTTGGTGTGGTTCACCATTTTCGGTGGCGCGGCCATTGACGCCCTGCGCGAAGGTGCTTTCCAGCTGGCCAACGGCGCGGTCAACAGCAACCATGCGCTGTACCAGTTGCTGGACAGCTACCCGCTGGCCTCGGCAACTTCGGTGCTGGTGATGATCCTGGTGGGCATCTTCTTCGTTTCGGGCGCCGACGCGGCCTCACTGGTGATGGGCACACTGTCGGAACACGGTACCACCACGCCGTCACGGCGTACGGTGATCTTCTGGGGCGCACTGACCGGTACGGTAGCGGCGATCATGCTGGCAATCGGCGACCCGCGAGACCCCGGCGAGGCGCTGACCGGGCTGCAGAACCTGACCATCGTCGTGGCCCTGCCGTTTGTGGTGGTGATGGTGCTGCTGTGCCTGGCGCTGTACCGCGACCTGCGCAAAGACCCGATGATGCTGCGCCACCTGCGCGGCAACGAGCTGATCGAAAAGGCCGTGCTGTATGGGGCGGTGAAGCATGGCGAGGAGTTTTATATCGTGGTGCAGGAGAAGAAAGCTTCGGTGAAGACGGCGACGGCAGAGGCCGAAGCAAGCGGCACCTGATCGGTCCAATCAGAGGAACCGGGGGCTGCGTTGCAGCCCATCGCCGGCAAGCCAGCTCCCACAGGCTCTATGCTGTCCTTGAGGGCTGCGCTATCCCTGTTGGAGCTGGCT